>DATLUO010000248.1 GCA_035533075.1 Pirellulales bacterium
CTATTCCTACGATTTCACCGTGCCGGAGCCGGTCGGTCCGCTCATGGACGTGATCAACGGGCCGTTTTATCGTAACTCGCAGACGCGGCCGGCCGACGTCCGAGACGGCCTGTCACAAACGGTTTTTGTCGGAGAGGCGAGTTCCATACTGACCGACAAAACCTGGGTCGGCGTGGTGCCTTGGAGTTGCACGCCGCCCAAGCGGCCGTTTCCGGGCGACACGAATAGCGGCGGCTGCCTGGTCGGCGTGCATAGCGGCCCCGACGCTCACGACCATCCCCAGGTGATCATCCACGCTCCCGGCGATCCGTTCGGACACACCGACGAGATGTACGCCGAGCACGGGCCGCCCGGCGGCAACGTGCTGTTCGGCGACGGTTCCGTGCGATGGATCGACACGTTGATCGATGCCTACTCGTGGTTCTATCTCTCGACGATGAACGCGGGCGAGGTTCCTTCCGACGCAGCAGCCAAGTAACATGTCAAACAAAAAACCGAGCGGCGCCGGGTTCCGTGTAGTGTGGGCGACCGTGGGTGTTTGCCTGGCGCTTTGCGCCGCCGGGGCCTGGTGGGTTTGGTCCGCGGCTCCGCCGCAGTTGGGCGGCGACGAACAGGTGTTCGACACCGTCGATGCGCTATTCACGGCGGTCCGGGCGCGCGACCCGCGCCTGCTCGACGACTGCGAGCAGCGCTTGCGGACCTATGAGAAGGACGGCAAGCTATCGGCGCCGGCCGTCAGCTATCTCGACGAGATCATCGAGATGGCCCGCGCCGGCAAGTGGCGGCCCGCGGCGGAAAAGCTTTACGAGTTTATGAAAGCCCAGCGGCGGGCGTAGGTGAACATGCGAACGGAGGCCGTTCATCCAGCGCGGTCCGTAGCTGGTTGACGGGGCCAGGGCAGGGGACTACGATCATCGTACCTAGGGCGAGTTGTCTGACCCATGCTCGCCCGCCTCGCCCCAGACTCCCACCATGCGCTCTCGCCGGCTAGAGAAACGATTGCTGCGGCTTTTCCGCGACGGCTTGGCCGCCGTTGCGATGGTCGCGTTTCTCGCCGCCGCGGTGGGCGTGCCGTTGCCCGGCCCGGTGCGCAAAGACCGTAGCGTCGCGTTCCCCTGCATGGACCGTTCCTGCGGCTGTCACGACGCCGCCGGCTGCAAAGAGCACTGCTGCTGTTTTTCCAACGACGAAAAACTGGCCTGGGCCGCGGAGCATCACGTCGATCCGGAGCCGTTTGCGGATAGTAGCCCGCTTGCTCCGCAAGCGGAACGGCGCGAGACAGCCGCAACGTCTTGCGTCAGGTGGGGCCTGAGAGGACTGCAGAGCCGCTCCGCTCACGGAGTGAGCGGTCTACGTCGCGTTTCCTGCTGTTCCAAGCAGCCCCGCCGGTCGCAAACGTCCGATCGCGCCGCGACAAAGTGGATCAGCATCGCCGCCTATCGCCACTGCACGGGTATGGCTCCGCTGTGGACCCTGCTCGGCGCCGCGCCGCCGCCGCCGTCCATGGCCGCCTACGAATTCGAATGGATTCCCACCGGCCATGTGGCGCAGCGAAACTGCCTACTCATCGTCACTTCGTTCTCTCCTCCGACGCCGCCGCCCCGCGTCTAGCCCTAGCGCCGCAATTCGCTGCTGGACGTCGTCTTTTGCGCCGATCGCCATGCGCCGTGTTGTGCATGTGCTGCGGTGCGTCGCACCCTGCGGCGTTGACTTGGACCGCTTAACCACGAGAGAACCATCATGATTCGCAAACGAGGATTTACCCTTATCGAGCTGCTGGTGGTGATCGCCATCATCGGCATCCTGGTCGCACTGCTGCTGCCGGCCGTGCAGGCGGCACGTGAGTCGGCACGGCGGGCACAGTGTACTGACAGTCTGAAGCAAATCGGGCTGGCGTTACATCAATATCACGAATGCACGCTCCACTTTCCGGCGGGCTACCTGACGGCCGTGGCCTCCGATGGAACGGAGTTCGGGCCGGGTTGGGGCTGGGCGTCGTACTTGTTGCCCGACTTGGAGCAAGCCCCGCTGGAAGAAAGGATCAACTGGGGGCTGGACATCGGCAACGCCCGCAACTTGTTTGCCCGGACCACCGTGCTGCCGCTCTTCTTATGCCCTTCCGACCCGGCACCGAAGTCGTTCACCGTCGATGGCACGTCGACCGTCGTGGCCTACGGCAACTACGTGGCCGTGAACGGCAACCAGGGAGTGAGCGACGCCGCGGCGATCAACGACGGCGCGTTCTTGCGCGATCAGTGGTTTCGCCCAGCCAACTTTCTCGACGGCCTGAGCAATACGCTCTTTGTGGCGGAGCGCAGCAAACGGATGTCGTTCACCACGTGGGTCGGCGCCGTGACGGGCGGTGACGTGCCTTCGAACCTCGACCCCACCGCGGTCGAGTCGAGCGCCGCGCTGGTCCTTGGGCACTGCGGGCCGCACATCCCCAACAACCCCGAAGTGACCGACGCCGACGCTTTGTCGAGCTCCCACCCGAACCTGGTCAACTTTCTCTACGGCGACGGATCGGTACACATCATTACCAATTCCATCGCAGTTGAGGTCTACGACGCCCTGGCCACGCGCGCCGGCGGCGAGGCCGTCAACAGCGATTCTCGTTGATAGCCGCGACGAAATGCCCCATTTGGCCGGGAACGAGCGTAATGTGGCGCCCGCGAGCTTGCGAGCGCCGGCCCATCTTACGACTTAACAGCGACTATTGACGTTCAATCTCCGTCATTGTAGGAAACATCAATATGAAATTTCACATTGCCTTTCTCTCGGCCTTGGCCTGCCTTTGCGGCAACGCCCGGGCCCACGACACCTGGGTGCAGACCAACGCCAGCGTGGTGCGGGCGGGCGACGTCGTGTTCGTCGATCTGTTTCTCGGCAATCACGGCAACGACCATCGCGATTTCAAAATGGCCGACAAGCCCGACCGCGAAGCCAGCCGGCTGGAAGTGATCGCGCCCGGTGGCAGCAGATATGACCTCAAAGAGCGGATGGTCGATCAAGGCTACGCGCCGTCGGAGGGCTATTGGTCGGCGCGGTTCGTGGCGTCGGAGGTAGGCCTCTACGTCGTGGCACACACGATGGACAAGGTGGTAAGCTACGCGCCGACGCGCAGCGTCAAGAGCGCCAAGACGTACTTTCTCGTCAGTTCCAGCCTCGACCAGGTGGAGCGCGACGAGAGCCGTCTCGACCGGCCCCTGGGCCACACGCTGGAACTGGTGCCCAAATCGCACCTCGTCACGCCGATGGGACCCGGCACGCCGATCGAATTGCAAGTGCTCTATCACGGCAAGCCGCTCCGCGACGCGCGCGTCAGCTTTGTGCCGCGCGGCGAGACGCTGGCGGAAGGATTCGACGATCGCTACGAGCGCAAGACCGACGCCGAAGGGCTGGCCGGCTTCACGCCCACGGAAGGCAACTACTACCTTATCGTCGTGCATCACGTCGATCCCCAGGCCAGCGGTCCCGGTTACACCAGCACCAAGTATTCCGCCTCGATCACCGTGCTGGTGCCGCAAGTTTGCCCGTGCTGCCTGGAGTGAGGCGGCAACCTCACTCGATTTCATAGATGGGGCTGCGCGGATCGCGAGGCACGACGCGCTGATTCTTGCAATCCACGAGCAGGTCGAGCGCTTCCAGAACGATTGCGCCGATCATGGCCATTCCGCCCGGTTTCTGATACCGTCATGGGTGAACCCGCAATCACGAAGGAGCAACCATCATGGCCATCGCCCAACCGCTGACTCGCCGCCCGGCATGGACCGCCTTGCAGGCCCACTATCAGCAAATCCGCGACATGCACCTGCGGCAGCTCTTCGCCGGCGATCCGCGCCGCGGAGAAACCTTCACGCTGGAGGCCGAGGGGGTCTATCTCGATTACTCCAAAAACCGCGTCACCAGCGAGACGTTGAAGCTGCTGGTTCGCCTGGCCGAAGAGTCGGGCGTGCGCGAGCGGATCGACGCCATGTTCCGCGGCGAAAAGATCAACGTTACCGAAAACCGCGCCGTCTTGCACGTCGCTCTGCGGGCGCCCAAGGACGCCAACATTGTCGTCGACGGCGAGAACGTGGTGCCGCAGGTCCACGCCGTGCTCGACAAGATGGCCCGCTTCTGCGACCAGATTCGCAGCGGCGCGTGGAAGGGGCACACCGGCAAGCGCATCCGCAACATCGTGAACATCGGCATCGGCGGATCGGACCTGGGTCCCGTCATGGCCTACGAAGCGCTGCGGCACTACAGCGACCGCGACCTCACCTGCCGCTTTGTGTCGAACATCGACGGCACCGACATCGCCGAGGCGGTCATCGATCTCGATCCGGCTGAGACGCTGTTCATCATCTCGTCGAAGACCTTCACCACGCTGGAAACGCTGACCAACGCCCATACCGCCCGCGATTGGTGCCTGAAGCAGCTTGGCGATGCCAAGGCCGTGGCGCGGCACTTCGTGGCCGTCTCGACCAACGCCGAGGAAGTCGCCAAGTTCGGCATCGACACGGCCAACATGTTCGAGTTCTGGGACTGGGTCGGCGGGCGTTATTCCTACGATTCGGCCATCGGCCTGTCGCTGATGATCGCCGTCGGCGCCGAGAACTTCCGCCGCATGCTGGCGGGCTTTCACGCCATCGACGAACATTTTCGCACGGCGCCGTTCGAGCGTAATTTGCCCGTGCTCTTGGGACTGCTGGGCATCTGGTACAACAACTTCTTCGGCGCCCAGACGCTGGCCGTGCTGCCCTACGATCAATATCTCTCGCGGTTCAGCGCCTACTTGCAGCAGCTCGACATGGAGAGCGACGGCAAGCACGTCGATCTCGACGGCCGCACGGTCGATTATCAGACCGGGCCGGTCGTGTGGGGCACGCCGGGCACGAACGGCCAGCACGCCTATTACCAGCTCATCCATCAAGGCACCAAGCTGATTCCTTGCGACTTCATCGGCTTCTGCCAGTCGCTCAATCCGCTGGGCGACCATCACGACCTGCTGATGGCCAACTTTTTCGCCCAGACGGAGGCGTTGGCTTTCGGCAAGACGGCCGACGAAGTGCGCCAGGACAAGGTGCCCGACTTCCAGGTGCCGCACCGCACGTTCGAGGGCAACCATCCGACGAACACGATCCTGCTCGATCGCCTGGCGCCCGAAGCGTTGGGCAAGCTGGTGGCGCTCTACGAGCACAAAGTATTCGTGCAGGGGACGATCTGGCACATCAACTCGTTCGACCAGTGGGGCGTGGAGCTGGGCAAGATGCTGGCCAAGCGGATCATCCCCGAGCTGACGGCGGGGGACGACGCCGGGCTGGCACACGACAGCTCGACGAATAACCTGATCCGCCGGTATCGCAAGCGGAAGACCGAACAGTAGGCCAGCGCCCTACGGCTGCTCGCCCGTCGCGCCGATGGATTCTCGCAGCCATTGGCGAAACTCTTCTGCCAAGGCGTTTTCGCCGATGGTGCCTCGACGCTTGACGAATCGCTCCAAATCGACGCTTCGCACGACCGGAAACGACAGGCTGCGCTCGATCGGATGATACTTGCCGTCGTCGCCGAGCGATTTGAACGCCAGGTGTTCGCCGTCGAAGAGCCACAATTCGGGGATACCCAGCTCGGCGAAGACCAACATGCGGCGGCCGGAGCTGGATGAGAGATCGACTTCCACCGCGAGATCGGGCGGAGGATCGATGTCCGGATCGTATTCTTCGCGCTCGCGGACCTCCTCTTCATGTCGGATGTAGTACGACTCGTCGGCCTCACCGCCGCTCTGGAGCCGCTCGGCGTGCATGGTCGTCGAGCCGACGGATGCCAATTCCAGCCCCAACTCTTGAGTGATCTCGACGACGAAACGGTGCAAGAAGCGGCTCCATCTTTCGTGCAACTGCGAGAGCGTCATGATTTCCAGCACTCCGCGATGGTAGATAAGTCGAACGACACCCTCGCCACGCGCGTCGAGCAAGCCGACGTACGTCTCCCAGGAGACATCGTGAAAAACGACTCGTTGGTCGCCGCTGACGGGAGGTGCAATCGTGGCCATAGTTTGGTGCTCGGCGCTTTTGTTGGCGGATTCTCGCTCTCTTTAGATTAGGCCGCCCTGCGCGTGCGAACAAGACGATTGCCTCAGTTGCTGCTGACGTGCTAGGCTGCTGGTAACCTCATTTCACTTCTTGCGAGGGCCGACCGATGTTCTTAGCGACGCTGATTGGCGCTGGGATCCAGCTCGTTGCCGCTGTTGCGGTGTTTCAAATTGCTCGCAACCGCGCGGTTGAGAGGTTTTTCGTGGCTCTCGCCGTTGGTCTCCTCGGTGCGTTTCTTTTAGCCGCGATGTCCGCCAGCCCTGCCGTTTTCCTTCAGGGCGTGGTGCTTTTGGTGATCGGCGTCGTTTGCACCTTCGCCAGGGCACGGCAATCGGTTTTTCTCGGTTCGGCTTTAGCAGGATCGCTGGCCGCCATTGGCATCGTTGGGCAGGCGAATGTGCATTCGTGGGCGCGCCATAGGGAGCGTTATTCCTTCGAGTCAATGTCCGCGCGGCTCGCCTACGAAGCGAACGCTGTCCGGCCTCGCCAGGTCAGTCCGAAAGCGACCGCCCTGTCACCCGTTCTTCCGGTGAGCACGCTGAACCGTTTAGACAGAGCTGAGGAGTGGAGGTCATGGAGCCGTCGAAGCTATGCGCTTCGTCTCGTTCATGCCAGCTATACTGAGCAGTTTGTAACGAGTCCCGGTTTCGGAGTCGGCAGAATGATTCGCCTCTCGCCGGCGATGATCGAACGTGGCGGTCGGCGCGGGCGGCAAACCCGGCCGCTTGATCGGCGACCGGATTTCGAGGGCAGCCCCGTTCCCGGTGCTCTGCCCGTTGAGGCGGTCGGCGAATTGGAGGCAACGATGTCAAGTATCCGCGGTCCACTCGGCGCGCTGCACGACGAGGCCCGCCGCGATTTTCTCGACCCCGACGGTTTCGGTTACGTCCGCGACCGCGAACATGTGGCCGGATTCGAGCCGCACAGTTTTTACCGGAATGAGCCACGGCTGATCGCGGGTGAATCTCGCCTGCGCTGGCTGACCGTCCGTGTCGAGTTGGTGAGCCTGCTCAAGCACGAGCGGCCGATGGTCTATGTGTCGGAACGTCTGCCGAACATGACTGAGCTGCGCGAGGCGCCGGTCCGCGAGCTCGACGCTTTTGAGCAGCGAGCACTCGCATCGCTGATTCAAGGAGAGGACCTGGTTTCCGACGCTCAGCCCGGCCGCGTTCGGGCGCTCGGCTCGTTGCGGGCAATGCGGCAGTGCCTGGAGTGCCACGAGGTCCAACGCGGCACGCTGTTGGGCGCCTTTTCTTACGAGTTCCTTTGCGATCCGCCGGTGCGGCAGCCAAAGAAGGACCCCAGTGCCGACGCTGACGAACTGCTGTAGTGCCGCTTGACAACGCCGCCTTGTGTTTATATATTGCCACATGGCAATTCAGTAACACGATGCAGGAGGTGGTCGTCATGGCCAAACGCAAGGGTCCGCAAGAACTGGGGCGGCGCGAACGGCAGATCATGGACGCCGTCTATCGGCTTGGCGAAGCGTCGGTGGGCGAGGTGCGGACGCGCTTGCCCGACCCGCCCAGCTATTCGGCGGTGCGGACCATGCTCCGCCACCTGGAGAGCAAGGGTTACCTGCGTCACCGCCGTAGCGGCCTGAAATACGTCTATCGGCCGACGCAGTCGCACGAGTCGGCCAGTCGCTCGGCTGTGGGGCACTTGCTGGAGACCTTTTTTGCCGGCTCGGCCAGCGACGCCGTGGCGGCCCTGCTCGACGTTTCGTCCGGCCGCCTCAGCGACGCCGACTATCGCCGCATGCAGGAACTGATCGAGCAGGCGCGCAGGGACGGGCAGTAACGTAGAGCAAGCGTCCGCGCTTGCTGGGGGTGGTTAGTGGTTTGTGGTTTGTGGTTAGTGGGAGCGGGCGGAACAAGTTGTTTGCCACGGGTGGCCATCGAATGCGAAGGGAGGAACGGTGACATGTGGACGCGATTGGGTCTGTGGCTGGCCGACGAGGCGGATTCACCTCTCGCCCAGTTCTTGTTCGACGCGGCGGCGAAGGCGACGGTGCTGCTGGCCGTGGCGATGGTGGCGACGGTGCTCTTGCGGCGATCATCGGCGGCGGTGCGGCATCGGATCTGGTGCCTGACGTTTGCCGCGCTGGTGATCTTGCCCGGCTTGTCAGCGGCTTTGCCCGAATGGCGGCTGGCCGTGCTGCCGTACCGTAGCCCGCTGGCTCCGCAAGCGGAGGGCCGTAGCCCGCTTGCTCCGCAAGCGGAACCCGCGCCGCCGACCGCGACGCCTTCACCCATCGCCGACGAACTCGCGCGCCACGCCCTTCCGCTTGCGGAGCAAGCGGGCTACGTGGCGCCGCTCCGCGGCGAAACAAGCCTCCACCTCGAACCGCCAACCGTTCGCCGGCGGCTCAACCTTGCCACCCTTTGGCTCGCCGGTGCCTTCATCGCCCTTTCGCCGCTGGTCGTCGGGCTGGCCCGCACGCTGCTTCTGCGCCGCCGCGCCCGCGCGATCGACGACGGGCAGTGGACCAAACTGCTGGACGAGCTCCGCCAACGTCTCGCGCTGGCTCGTCGCGTCGGCCTTTACGAAACCAACGCGCCTCTCATGCCGATGACTTGGGGCCTGTTCCGCCCGGTCGTCATGTTGCCGCGGCACGCCCGCGAGTGGACCGATCGCCTGCGGCGGACCGTGCTGTTGCACGAACTGGCCCACATCAAGCGGTGCGACGTCGGTTGCCAGCTTCTGGGTCGCGCGGCCTGTGCGATGTATTGGTTCCATCCCCTCGCCTGGTACGCTCTGCGCCGCTTGCGGATCGAGCGCGAGCTGGCCTGCGACGACTGCGTAGTGTTGGCCGGCGAGCGGGCCAGCGACTACGCCGCCGAGCTATTGCAAATCGCCCGCTCGTATCGAACCGTGCCCTTTGCCGCCGCCGTGGCCATGGCCCAGCGCAGCAACCTGAAACATCGCCTGAGCGCCCTGTTCGATCGCGCTTGCTCACATCTGCCGGTAAGCTCGCGCGCCGCGCGACTGCTGCTGGCCGGCGTGCTTCTGCTCGTCACGACGCTCGCCGCCATCCGCTTCGCGCCGCGCGCATCCGCCGACGATGTAGTACAGCCGCCGTCGGCGGCGACCGCAGAAAACCAGCCACCCGAAGACGACCTGGTCACCGTCGCAGGCAAAGTCGTCGATCCCGACGGCAAGCCGCTCGCCGGGGCAACGGTCTCGGCCCTGCATTGGTGGCATCGCTTGATTAGCTACCCGCCGCTGGCCAAAACGAAGTGCGATTCCGCCGGACGATTTACCGTCTCCTTTCGTAAATCCGAGTATGCCATCGGTCTCGGGCCGGCCGACACGTGGAAGGAGGCGATGATCGTTGCCAGTGCCAAAGGCTTCGGCCTGGCATGGATCCGATGGCGCGACATTCCCGTCGGCCAGGAACTAACGCTCCAGCTCGTCGACTACGCGGCCATCGCGGGCCGGGTCGTCGATCTTGAGGGCCGCCCGATCGCTGGCGTCGAGGTGAAGCCAGGGCTGATCTATGCACCTAGCGGCGGCAATCTCGACGCTTGGCTGGAAGCTGTCGGACGGGGAGAATCTAATTTCACGACTTCAAACCTGCTCGCCGGACCGGGACTTCACGTCGACACGTTGCTACCGCAACAACTGGTGACCGACCGCGACGGCCGCTTCCGCCTCGCCGGCCTAGGGCAAGAGAGAGTCGTCGAGCTGTCGCTCCACGGCCCGACGATCGCTTACACCGAAGTCAAGGTCGTCACACGCGCGCTTAAGCCCATGAAACAACGGCTCGGCGTCAGCGACTCGCTGACGGTGTACGGGGCGGATCTCGAAATAGCGGCATCGCCCACCCAACCGATGGAAGGCGTCGTGCGCGACGCCGATCGCGGCACGCCGCTGGCGGGCGTTCGCATCGAAAGCTTCAGCTTTGCGGGCCGCGATTGGAGCCGGTTGCACGTCTTGGGGACGACGACCGACGAATCCGGCCACTATCGTCTGAACGGCATGCCGAAAGGGACCGGCAACGAACTCATCGCCATTCCAAACGACAATCAGCCGTATCTCATGCGCCGCGCGCGGGTTCGCGAACAGCAATCGCTCAAACCGGTGACGGTCGATATCGACTTGCACCGCGGGATCTGGATCGCCGGTCGCGTGACCGACCAAGCTACGGGCCAAGGGGTGATGGCACGGATGTACTATTGGCCTTTCCGTTCCAACCCTTACGCTCAGGCACTGCCCGAGTTTGACGCGTCTCTCGGGAGGTACGGCTTCGAGGACCGCTACACCACGCGTCCCGACGGCAGTTTTCGCCTAGTGGGCTTGCCCGGCCAAGGCATCGTCGGCGCCAAATGTCTATTGAACCGGTATCGCCACGGGGTGGGCTCGGAAAAAATTGCGGGTGCAGACGAGTTCGGCAGCTTCGACACTTATTTGTGTCCGCAGGCTGCGAACAAGCGATCGCTTCACGCCATGAAGCAAGTCGAACCTCCGCCCGGAGTGGAGAGGGTGGCATGCGATCTCGCGCTGGATCCTGGCGGAACAATCACCGTGAATGTCGTCGATCCGGACGGTCGGCCGCTGACGGGTTTCGAAGCCGACGGCAAGTCGGCGACCTGGCACGGGTTCGGCGCTGCGGTTCAGGGTAGCACGTTTGAAGTCGTCGAGCTCGGCCCCGACGAGACGCGAACGGTGGTCGTCCGCCACAAAGCGCGCAAGCTCGTCAAAGCGGTGAACGTGCGCTTGGCCGATCATCCGACCGGCGCCATGACGGCCGCGCTCGCGCCGGCGGCCAAAATCGTCGGCCGCGTCGTCGATCAAAATGGCGCCCCCGTGCCGGGGGCGAGCTTGGAGCTGTTTTGGTACGGAACAGGAGGCGGCTCGAATGGCAACCTGGGTTTTACGGCAACCGACGAGCACGGGCGATTCGAGCACGCCGACCTGCCGACCGGTTGCATCTACAACATGCAGACGTACGTAAGCGGCGACAGTCGCATCTACGTCAACGATCTTCGGCATCTTGCGTCCGGCGAGACAAAAGACGTCGGCGACATCAAGGTCAGGCGCCAAGTAAAACCGAATGCAAACGAGGCTCAGTTGCCGGTCGTGCCGGAGAAGAAAGTGGTAGAAGACGCCGACCAAGTCGCCGCAGCCCAGAACAACAGCAAGGCAGAAGTCGTGACGCTTCGCGGCCGCGTGCTGTTGCCCGACGGCAGGCCGGCGGCGGGTGCGGATTTGTATTGGGCGCAGATCGAATCGTCCCAGCCCCCGTCGCGGATGATCGTCACCAAGCGCGGAGCCACCGATGGTGAAGGGCGGTTTCAAATCGCCTTGGCCCAGAACGACATGCCGCCAACGGTCGTGCCATCAAGCCTCGTCGCACACAAACCCGGATTCGGCATCGATTGGGTACAGGTTACGCGCGGCCAGGTGCCGCCGGACGTCACGCTCCGCTTGGTCGAAGATCGCCCGCTCCGCGGCCGCGTGACCGACACGGAAGGCCGCCCGGTCGCGCGGGCGCGGGTCACGGTCGGCGGCGTGCTGGCCCCGCGCGACGGAAGCCTCGATTCTTTTTTAGTCGCCTGGAAACAGTCGTGGCGAGATTCGTGGATGAAACTTGATCGGGGCGGCGGCTTGCACGCGCCGCTCGGTTCAGTCATGGGCGCGGTGACCGATGACGACGGCCGCTTTCAGCTTTCGGGCATTGGTGTCGAGCGAGTGGCGACCGTCGAAATCCGAGCGGCGAGACACGCCTATGAAGAGTTGCGAGTCGTACACCGCGCAGGTTTTGACGCGAAGAGCTACAACAGGCTGACGCTTTCTGCACGCACGCCTCCTACGCGCATCCGCGGAATGTTGCCGCAGCTCACAGGCCCGGTCATCGAGCAAGTCGTTGAGGCGGAGCTGGTAATTCGCGGTAGGGTATTTACCGGCGCCAGTCGTGCGCCGGTGGCCGGCGCGAGCGTTTACTCGGCGAGCGGCGGCTGGGGCGTAGATGTTTCGGCCGTCACCGACGCCGACGGCCGCTATGTATTGCACGGTCATCCCCGCAACGAGCCGGTCTTGTTGGGTGTTCATGCGCCGGCCCCCAAGGAGGTTCTCGACCGATTACTGCAATTTCCGGCCGCGTCGACTCAGGCGGTGCTCGATGCCGACGTCGAACTGAAACGCGGCATTGTCGTCGAGGGCCGCGTGTTCGATCGGATCACGGGCAAAGGAGTCCACGCCGGCCTGCGATTCGCGCCGCTGCCGGGAAACCACTTCGCCGACCAAGCGGATTGCGAAGATCCCACGACGGCGACCGTCGACGACGAGGGCCACTTCCGCATGTTGGCCATGCCCGGCCCCGGCGTGCTGTTGGTTCAGGTGTATGACGGCCAGTACCTCGACGGTAGGAGGATCAACCCCTATCGCCAGGCGAGCTTTAGCCCGGAAGACAGTCAACGCGTGCCGACCACGGTTGACGGCGACGACCGCTTTTTCACCGGCATCGGTGGTTCGAGCGAGTTTCTGATGACCGAGAACGCGGTCAAGGTCATCGACCTGGCGGCGGGCGGCAAGCCGGTGACGTGCGATTTGCCGGTCGATCCGGGCAAGACCGTAAAGATTGCCATTGAAGACGAGCAGGGCCAGCCGGTCTCCGATGCGTTTGTCTCCGGGTTCACCGACACGGGGCCAATCATCTTCAGAGTCGCGAAACCGAGCTGTACCATTTACGCCCTTGGTCCCGACCCGCCCCGGCGCGTCTGCGTTCTCCACCCCGAACGACGGTTGGCGGCCTCGATAACGCTGACGGGCGAGGAGCGAGGTCCGGTGACGGTCCGGCTGGCCGCATCGGCGAGCATCGGCGGCCGCGCTCTCGACTCCGATGGCCAGCCGATCGCCGACGCGCTGGTACAGATCAACTACGCTCGTCGCAGTGCGTCGGAGATACTCCGATTCGCGCGTCTGGGACAGGCACCGATGAGGACCGACCGCGACGGCCGGTTCCAAGTGGAGAACATCATGCCAGGTGAGCGGTTCGCGCTCGACTTCAAGCAAGGCGACACGTTTTTTCGCGCTCCGCTCACGGCCGAGCAACGCGAGTTGCAAGCCGCGCAGGTGCCGTTGGCGCAGTGGGTCAAGCAGATGATCGGCATGACGCCCGAACAATACGAGTTGGGTGTCGGACAGAAACTAAAGTTGGGCGATGTGAAGACGAAGGAACTCCGGTGAACGACGAACCTACTCCCCTTGCTCGATGCAATACAGGCTCTTCTTGGTCCGAATAAAAAGCGACCGGCCGGCGATGGCGGGGGAGGCCATGCAACCGTCGTCGAGCTGGTTGGTGGCCAGCGGCTCGTAGTGCCGGGCGGCGGCGATCACCGGCAAATCGCCGTCTTGGCTGGAAAAATAGATCCGGCCGTCGGCGTAAACGGGCGAGGCGCTGTAGTGACCGCCCAGCCGATGCCGCCAGACGAGTTCGCCGGTGGCCGCGTCGAGGCAGCTTAATATGCCCGCCTCGTTGACCATGAACAGCAGATCGTCGATCAGCAGCGGGGCACAACGCACGGGCATCGCCTGTTGCTGCTTCCAAACGACGCTCGCGGTGATGTCTCCGGTTCCGGTAGGCGGCACCGCAAATTCGCGAAAGCCGCCGTCGGCCGTGTTGAGGTAGAGCAGGCCGTGCCCGAACAGCGGCGGCGACGCCGCGTTCATCCCGCCATGCCGTATCCTCCACACCGGTTCGCCGGTCGAAGGGTCGTAGGCCGTGGTTCCGGCCGCGGCCGGACTGATCAACAGCGGCCGACCGGCGACCTCGATGATCGTGGGGGTGGCGTACGCCTTCTTGGCGTCGCCGTCGGACGTGCCGTAGTCGATGTCGCGATCGCGCTTCCAAACGGTCCGCCCCGTCGCTTTGTCGAGCGCTACCACATATTGCAGGTCGTAGCCGTCGAAATGGATGAACAGCAGGCCGCCGAACAGGATGGGCGACGAACCTGCGCCGCGGTGGTGATTGCAGGGCAGGTCTTGACGCGTCCAGATTGTTTCGCCGGTTTTCGTGTCGAGGCATGCCGTGCCGTGGCTGCCGTAATGGACGTAGATTCGGCCCTCTTCGATGACTGGCGTCGACGAGGCGTAGCTGTTGAAGTCGAAGCAGAACTGCGGCTGGGCGATGTGAAACACCACCTTGTCGAGCAAAATCTTGCCCGTTTCGCGGTCGATCTTGAGGGCCGACAACTCTTTGCCGTCGTTGGTGGCGGTGGTCAGCCAAATCTGGTCATGCCAGACGACGGGCGACGACCAGGCGCGACCGTGAATCGGCGTCTTCCAGCGGACGTTCTTCGTCTCGCTCCATTCGATGGGCAAGCCTTTGGCGTCGGAGATTCCTTGCCCATTGGGGCCGCGAAATTGCGGCCAAACCTCGCCCGCCGAGGCGGTGGAACAAAAAGTGGCGAGAAGAATTGCAATCACGAGAACGGCGGGCATCCGGGGGGTTCCTTGCGGCTGAGGGCATCAAACTCGATTGTACCCGCAACGGCGGCGGTCGCTAGTCGCCGGGCCTGCGGTAGTGTCTTAAAGTCGAGTTGATCTTACCGACGCAGCGATCGTCGTAGGGTGGGAGCGAGCGAGCTTGCGAGCGCCGGCCCACCAGCATCGGCAACGTCACGCTCGGTGGGCCGGCGCTCGCAAGCTCGCTGGTCCCACCCTACGTGACCATAAGACACCGCCTCGGTATTCATTCGCCGTATGCGATGGTAAACTAAGTTCAAGTTTCGCGGTTTTCGCGAGGCAGTTTCGGTCAAATTGAAATCGGCCTCCATGCCAAAAACGGGTAAACCTGTGGTGCATCAAACATCCCAGGCAACCCGCGGCAAGGAGGCCGAACATGCAAGTTACTTC
>DATLUO010000249.1 GCA_035533075.1 Pirellulales bacterium
TCAGCCAGCTCTGGACGTCGGCCACCATTTGCGAGGTGGAACTGAACGTGGAGGTCGTTCCGTCCGCCCCGAAAACCGCCGTGCCGCTCACCGTGGAGGAGAAATCGCCGCCAGGGGTCTTCCACATCTGGTTGGGATAAAAGGTGTTCGTCCAGGTCGCGTCATTGGTGGTGGTCGGAGCAAACGGCGGCATGAAATACTGCGGCACCCCCGTGCCTTGGCCCCAGTTCTGAGATACGTCATGCAGGCCTACGGTAGGGGTTACGGTGGTGGTGGAGTTGGTCAACTCCATCGTCACGGTGAGCGACACGCTATTGATCGTCGAGCCCGCGGGAATGCTGCCGGCAACGTTGAAGTCGACGAGGCCTCGCATGGGGGTCAATGAAAAGTGCTCGAGACCCACAAAAATGTACTGGGATGCGCCTCCGCTGTACTGGGGGTACTGGTACTCGATCAGCGAATTGTCCTTGGCCGGAGTGAGTGACACAGCCGTCAAGAGTTCGCGCCGCTCCAACAACTCGACGCCCAGTCTTCGGCGGTAGGTATCACCCCGGCGTGAGCGTTTTATCTGCTTGCTGCGTAAAGACTTGAGTAGATCGAAATTCATGAGTTGCCTTGCTCTGCGGTCGACGGAAACCTGTGCGTTGTTCGCAGGGTTAGACGCAATTCTCATTAAGGCCACGTCCGCCAACGATGGCAAGAAAAAAGTGACCGGAACGGGAGACGACTCGGGCAGCGACGGATGACGGAACGGAATATTCCGCATAAAACACGCTGATGCGGCTACCCAAACCGCTTTTCGCCTCGGCCCTTTGCCGGCAGTTGGTCCATGAGGAGATGCGCACCCCTATCAGTAATAACGGAGTGCGGGCGACAAAGCGCGCCTATTCGCAAAACGTCCGACACTGAGCTTTACGCCGAGTTGAAGCGAGGCTAGCATTCGCGGCACCGGGACGTCACCAATCGCGAAATCGCGGGAGGAACGAATGTTAGTGAAGTCAAAATGCCGCGTCGTGTCGTTTGCCGCCTTGTCTCTGCTGGCCGGTTGGCTGCTCTGCCCTTCTTTGTCGTGCGCGGAAGACGGCCAAACGCCGAACCAAGGCGAGATCGCGCTCAAGGCAAGCCGAGTTTACGTCTTTGTCGGAAAAGTCGGCCTGGGCCATGAACATGCCGTCGTGGGGCGTATGAAATCGGGATTCATCAATCTGGGTGCGAAGAGCAAGGCCGGCGAAATCGTGTTTGATATGCCGAGCTTTGCCGCCGATACCGCGGAAGCCCGAAAGTATCTCAGCCTGGAGGGGACGACGGCCGCCGCGCGGCAGAAGGAAGTGACCGACAACATGCTGGGCGGCGACGTGCTGGACGTTCGCAAGCATCCCACGGCGTCGTTTGCGATCGCGTCGGCGTTGCCGTTGGGCAAACGCTCGCAGGAAGGCCATGCCTTGTATCGTCTCGAAGGAGAGTTTACCTTGCACGGTGTCAAGCGGCCTTTGAAACTCGATGCCGAGCTGGTCGAAGAAGAGGGACGGACGCGCGTCCGCGGCTCGTTCGCGGTCAAGCAGACCGATTTCGGCATCAAGCCCTTTTCCAAGGCGTTCGGGGCGGTCGGGGTCACCGACGAGTTGAAGATCTACGGCGAGATCGTGCTTGAGGGGAGGAGCGTGGCGGAACGCCGCGGACCCAAGCGCCAATAAGTGCGATCGTGCCTTTGACACAGAAGCCCGGCAGCGCCCGGCCTGGAGACGCAAAGAACATGATCCACTGTCCCGCCGTCCGCAAAGACGGCATCCGCTGGCACTATGACCTGTCGACGCTGTTCTACCGGCTGCTCTGGGGGCGGCACATCCATCATGGACTGTGGGACGGCTCCGAGTCGCCCGCCGTGGCCCAGCAGAAGCTCACCGAGACGCTGGCCGCGGCCGCCGGCATTCAGGGAGCCGAGCGCGTGCTCGACGTCGGCTGCGGCATGGGCGGTTCGTCGATCTTCCTGGCCAAACGGCACCACTGCCGAGTGAGCGGCGTAACGCTCAGTCCCTTGCAGCGGATTTGGGCGTCGTCCGCGGCGCAGATGCAAGGGGTGGCCCGGCAGACGGATTTTCGCTGTGTCGATGCCGAGCAGGCGGTGATCCTTCCCGGATCATTCGACGTCGTGTGGAGCATCGAATGTACGGAGCACTTGTTCGACAAGCCGAAGTTTTTCCAGCGGGCGGGCGAGTGGCTGCGGCCCGGCGGGCGTGTGGCCATCTGCGCCTGGCTGGCCGGCAACCCGCTTGACGGCGAAGAACAGCGGAAACTGGTGTACGACGTTTGCGAGGGTTTTTTCTGCCCGTCGCTGGGCACGCAGGAAAACTACGAGCAGTGGATGCGCGACGCGGGGCTGGTCGTCGAGCGGTCTGAGCTTTGGACCGAGCGCGTGATGCGGACCTGGGAGATTTGTGCCCAGCGAGTGCGATGGACGGGCGTGGGGCTGCTGGGCCGGCTCATCCACCGCGACACCGACATGTTTTTGCGGCGGTTCCAGACGATTCTGGCCGCCTACCACAGCGGCGCCATGCAATACGGCTGCTTCGTCGCGCGTAAACCGGAAGTTGCGTAGGGTGGGAGCGAGCGAGCTTGCGAGCGCCGGCCCACCGATTTGAGGCGTCAGGTTTCAGGCGTCAGGCATCAGGGCACATTACCTGACGCCTGACGCCTGATGCCTGATACCTGATTCTTTGCGGCAGGCGGGACGGCCGCGCAACGAAGGAGTGTGCAAGGATGCGCCGAGCCTGCGGAATCGCCTTTGGAATTGCCACGCACGCGCTGTTCTTTTATACGCTTTATCGCGTGTTCTTGTTTCTCTTCGCCGATCGGGCGCCGTCGCCGCCGGGACCGCTGTGGTACGATTTTGTGCTCGCGGGCCAATTTGGCGCGATCCACAGCTTCCTCTTGCACCCCACGACCCGGCGACGCCTCTCGCCCTGGATTCCCCCGCCGTTTTACGGCTGCTTTTTTTCGGCGGCCACCTGCCTGACGCTATTGATCATGTTCGCGGGCTGGCGATCGGCCGGGCCGACCCTCTGGCGGCTGACAGGCTTTTCCCGGCTGGTTGTGGAAGCGGCCTATGTCGGATCGTGGCTGATGCTGTTCTATAGCCTCTGCGTTTCGGGCCTGGGCTATCAGACCGGCTTCACGCCGTGGTGGCAGTGGGTCCGAGGCCGCGAACTGCCGCGTCGCCCGTTCGGCCCGCGCAACATCTATATGGTGTTGCGGCATCCGGTCTATCTGAGCTTCATGGCGACGGTCTGGTTCAACCCCGTGATGACGCTCGACCGGCTGCTGCTGGCGGTCGTTTGGACGTGTTACATCTTCGTGGGAAGCTGGCTCAAAGACGAGCGCCTGATTCACTACCTGGGCGACACTTACCGCGCCTACCAGGAGAAAGTGCCCGGCTATCCTTTCATGCCGTTCGGCCCATTGGCCCGCCGCAAACGGCACGAGGAGCCAAGCACAGTTCTATTGCCGCAGGCCGGTGCGCTTGCGGATCGCAAGGCGGCCTAGCCGTGACTACGATCCTCCGCCCTCACCGCCCGTCATGCCGCCTTCCCCGCCCGCCAGGCTCGCGGCCATGCCCTGTTGTGAAATGCTCAGCATGTCCTGAATCACTTGCGACGCCGCGGTGTTCGCCGACTGCAAGGCCGACGCGGCCGGGCTCGAAGGAGCGCTGACGCTGGAAACCGACGAAGATCCAATGGGGGACAACATCTTTCATCTCCTATCGTTGACCCGGAAGCCAAATCGTCTGCGGTCGCCGCGCAGAAGAACCGTCAGCAGAATTATCGACGTGCCTGGCTTGCATGCGCCATTCATACTTGGCGATTCGCAAAACTTTGCCGGTTGGGATAACCGTGTGAGACGCCCGTGAGCTTTTTCACTCTACGCAAATTACCGGGCCAGTGCTGGCCTCAACTGCCTGATGCGTGCCTGAGCCAAGTATGGGCGGCCTACCGCGCACTCGACGCCACTCAATGGCTCGCCGCCGCTGAGCTTGAGCACCGGCAGCTCAGCCAGTTGAACGAGCTCGTCGATCATTGCCGGGAGCACGTGCCTTTCTACCGTGACTTGCTGGCGACTCACGGCATCGACGGTAAAGCGATTCAATCGATGAGCGACCTGCGCCGCATTCCGCTCTTGTCGCGCAGCACCTGGCAACAGCACTTCGACCGCTTTTGCGCCGAGCAACTGCCGCCAGGAACGGTGCCGTTCGACGAAGACCTGACTTCGGGCACCAGCGGCGTGCCCGTGCGCGTGCTCAAGACCAACGTCTTTTACGTGTGGTGGCTGGCTTTTTATCTGCGCGACCTGGAGTGGAGCGATCTGCGGCCGAGCGGCACCATGGCGTCGATCCGCAGCACGCTGAAGACCGGCGTCGATCTCGAACATCTGTTGCAGGGGCAGCGGATGCGTTGCTGGAACCCCGTTTTGGAGCCGCTGCTGGAGACCGGCCAACTGTTCGGCATGGACCTCCGCCAGGATCCAAAGCGGCAAATCGAATGGCTGATGGAGATCAACCCCGACTACTTACTGAGCCACACTTCCAATCTCGAGCTGTTGGCCAATCTGCTGCTGGAAGAACCGCGCACGTTTCCCAAGCTGGCCGCCATCCAGGCGATTTCGGAAACGCTCACCGACGAAGCTCGAAGGAAGATCGAGACCGCGTTTCAGTCGCCGGTGCGAAACCTGTATAGTTGCGCGGAGGCGGGCTATTTGGCGTCGCCCTGCCCCGCGGGCCACGGTTTTCACGTGCATGCCGAGAACGTCATCATGGAGATCCTCGACGACGGCGGCCAGCCCTGCCGGCCGGGCGAAACGGGCCGAGTCGTGTTGACGGTGTTGCACAACTTCCGCACGCCGTTCATCCGCTACGACATCGGCGATTTCGCCGCGCTCGCCGCGCAATCGTGCCCCTGCGGCCGCGGCCTGCCGCTGCTGACGCGCGTGGAAGGCAAGGCCCGGCCCCATTTCAAGCTGCCCGGCGGACGGTGGAAACATTCGTCGGAATTGGTCCACGTCGTCACGGCCGTCGGCGCGCACCACCAGCACCAGGTCGTGCAACGCACTCTCGATCAGGTGATCGTCCGCATCGTGCCGGGCCGCGAATGGACCTCGGAGCATGGTCGACGTCTCGTCGAGGCCGTGCGCGGCTTTTTTGAGTCGTCGATCGACGTGCGGTTGGAGGTCAGAGAGCGATTGGAGTTATCGCCCTCCGGCAAACTGCGCAGCATGGTGTGCGAGGCGTAACGGCCGTCGGCATTCATTTCGGGAACGTAATGCCCACAACATGTATCCGTCGAACTTCCTCGATAAATCCAAGCGCCGCCCAGGCAAGAGGCCGATACAGAGGATGGGATTGAATCCGCGATGCTGTAACTCTCGGTCCGCAAAGGAGAAGCGTTCCAGCGACGTTATGTTCAGGTAACGCTGAATTTGCGGCGGCACGAGCAGACGCCGCATGAATCTCGAAAGGAGGCTTTGCCGTGATGAACCCCTTATATGCAAGGGCGGTTATTTTTCTTGCAAGCGTCCTGATGATTGTGATCCGGGCGCCCCACGGACAGCGAAGTCGATCGCTGCCCGTTTTCAAGAGCCGCAAGGGCAGGCTGGAACGCGTGCTGCTGGGCATCAACTACGTGGCCTACTTTTTCCCACTCCTGTGGATCGCCACGCCGGTGTTCTGGTTTGCCGACTATCCGCTTCGCCCTCTCTCATTTTGCGCGGGCGGCTGTTGTCTTTTGGCCGGGCTGTGGCTCTTCCACCGATCGCACGCGGACCTCGGCGACAACTTTTCAGTTTCTCTGGAAGTGCGCGAAAAGCACCAACTGGTCACGCACGGTGTTTATCGCCGCGTTCGCCACCCGATGTATCTGGCGTTTTTCATCTACCTGTCGGGCCAAGCGCTGGTCATTCCGAACTGGCTGGCCGGCCCTAGCGAAGTCATTGTCATGCTGCTGCTTTTTGCGCTCCGCGTGGAGCGCGAGGAACGGATGATGCTGGAAGCCTTCGGCCACGACTACCGCGCCTACATGGCGTCGACCAAGCGTCTGCTGCCCAGCGTGTGGTGAATCAGCGGCGCTCGCCCTTTTGCCAAGGAAAACGCAACAAGGGCTTGCCGAAGCGAACTTCAAGGCCGGCGGTGAGTGCCACGTAAACCGGATTTCCGGTAGGCCGTCTGGGAATCGGCCGAGCGGACGACGCGCAAGGCAGCATAAGCGTGTGGTGCGCGGCACGTGCCTGGTGCGTAAGGCGGGGCCAGCGAGCTTGCCAGCGCTGGCCCACCGTTCAAGAGGCGTCAGGTTTCAGGCGTGAGGCATCAGGCGCGGTTCTCCGACCGCGGCTGACACCTGAAGCCTGACGCCTGCGAGTGGTCGGCCGGCGCTCGTCCC
This sequence comes from Pirellulales bacterium, assembly GCA_035533075.1. Classification (NCBI taxonomy): domain Bacteria; kingdom Pseudomonadati; phylum Planctomycetota; class Planctomycetia; order Pirellulales; species Pirellulales bacterium. The sequence goes on from DATLUO010000249.1 coordinate 6,423, forward strand.
GGCGCGTTGGGGCCGGCCCCACCTAACGGCGCTCGCGCAGAGATCGCTTAGGATCCGTCGTGGTCGCCGTCGGAATCGAGCGCGGCACTGGCCGCCTGACCCTGCGACGAAATCTTGAGCGAATCCTGGATCGCCTGCGACGAAGCGGCCTGGAGCGCCGCCGTTTGCGGACTGGACTGGGTGGCGGCCGGCGAAATCGAGGGTGTGCTTGTAATCGATTGCAGCATGTTGGTCTCCCGCGGTTGCGTTAAAGGAAACAGATCACCCCCGGCGACGATCTGCCAGTTTTCTCATCGGCCGCGCCAGCGAACAGCGGCACTTTTTTTGAAACTGGCCTGGGTTTGACGATGTTGAGGCTTGTTCCGGATGGATGAGGCGAACAAGAAGCGTAAACCTTGCCACTTCACCCGCGGGCCGGCCGGTCGCTACAATGCGCGGCGAATGAAGGTGCGAGTTTTGAAATCGGCGTCGGTCCTGATCGAGGCCAACGGCGTCAAGATCCTTACCGACCCGTGGTTGGTGGACGGCGAATACTACGGCTCATGGGCGCACTACCCGCCATTTCAATTCGACACGGCGGTATTCGCCGACGTCGATTTCATTTATCTGAGCCACATCCATCCCGATCATCTCAGCCGCAAGACGCTGGATTTGCTGCCTCGAAGCATTCCGGTGATTATTCACGCGTACGCCACTTCTTTTCTGCGGGCCAACATCGAAGGGCTTGGCTTCCGGGCCGTCGAGCTGCCGCATGGCCGACGCACCCATTTGAAGAACGGCGTCCACATCAACATCTTTGCCGCCGACAACTGCGACCCCGCCCTCTGCGGCCGGTTTTTCGGCTGCGCGCGGTTCGAAAAGAACTTCGGCTCGACGCAGATCGACTCCTTGTCGGTCATCGATGACGGCAGGCACGTCGTGGTGAACGTCAACGATTGCCCATTTGAACTGGCAAGAGAGAGCATGGCCGCAGTCAAACAACAATATGCCGACGTCGATCTGCTGCTGACCGGCTATTCAGGAGCAGGGCCTTATCCCCAATGCTTTCCTCAGTTGTCGTCGGCCGAGCGCGATCGGGCGGCCGCAGCGAAAAAGTCGCAGTTTCTCGAGCAGGCGCAGAGTTTCATCGTCGCGACGCGGCCTCGTTTTTACATACCGTTCGCCGGCACCTACACGCTTGCCGGTAAGTTGGCGAGGCTCAATTCGTGCCGGGGAGTGCCGGAGTTGGAAGAGGCCCGCGACTTTTTCGAGCGCGTGGATGCCCCCATCGACCGCGACCGCTCACAGTGTGTCGCTCTTGCCTGCGGCGGACATATCGATCTGGCGGCGGGTGAATTCGACTCCGCTCATCTGCCGGCGGACCTGGCTGCCAAGGCACGGTACGTTGCCGAAGTCCTCGCGCCTCGACCGCTCGATTACGAGTTGTGCGATCCACCCGATATCGATCCATTGCTGGCGATGGTTCCCAGGGCCTACGAGCGCATGGAACGCAAACGCCGCCAGCTTGGTTTCAGCAGCCAGACTCGACTGTTCGTGTGCCTCGGCGACGGCGTGAGCGCGCGGCTCTCGTTTTCCGGAGAAGGGTTTGGGTTCGTAGCCGAGGACGAGGCACGAACCCATGACTCCTATGTGTTGTTCCGCGCCGACCCACGCCTGCTGCTCTGGCTACTCAAAGGACCCGAGTTTGCGCACTGGGACAACGCCGAAATCGGCTCCCATATCGAATTCAAACGGCAGCCGAATCGTTTCGAGCGCGGCCTCTACCACGTGATGTGCTTTTTCCACGTCTGACGCGTTGTGCCGCGATCACCACCATTCTCGTCCGGAATAACCGCCACTTGCGTTGTCAACGACCGATGGCGTCGCGCTACCGCCCCACCAGGCATCTTCCGACCGCTGCTCGGCATAGGCGCCATAGAAGCCGTAGTTGCCGGCCGACGCGAAGGGCGTCACCACGTAAACCCACTGCGAGTAGGCGTACGAGACGTTGTTGAACGCCTCGACCAAGAAATAGGAGACGGAACCGGAACTCAGGCCCGTGACGGTGACGCTGGTTGTCGAACCGTTGACCGTGCCCAGGAACTCGATGTTGTAGCCATTTGACCAATAGATGTTGTAACCCGTCGCTTGCGATTCCGCGTTCCAACTCAGCTCGACGCTGTTGGACGAGACCGGCGTGGCGGTGACCAGCGGGGCCGTGACCGACGCGGGCACGACGGGTGCCGGCAGCGTCACACTCACCACCGACGAATCCGCGGTCGACGTGGCGTTATAGGCCGCCACCATGAACGAGTCGGTCGAGCCGGCCGCAAGGCCGGTCACCTGCACGGCGCTGGTCGTGGAGCTGACGGATCCCAAATACTGGTCTTGGCCGCTGCTGTTCACCAGATAGACCTGATAACCCTGGGCACCGTTCACCAGGTTCCAATTCAGTTCGGCCGCCGTCGATGAGACGGCGCTGACCGTCAAAGTGGGGGCCGACAAGACGGGAGCGGGCGTCGGCATCGTCACGCTCACGACAGACGAATCGGCAACCGATGTCGAATTGTACGCCTCCACCACGAACGATTCCGTCGCGCCTGGCGTTTGTCCGCCAACGTCCACCGAAGTCGCCGAGGAACTGACGGAATTCACAAGCATGTTTTGGCCGTTGACGACCTGATAGATGTTATAGCCTTGGGCGCCGCTGACCGCGTTCCAGGAAAGTTGGGCGACCGTCGACGACACCGCGGTGGCGGTCACATTCGGGGCTGTCAAGCCTGAACTAGGCGGCGGCGGTGTGGTGCCGGCCAGTCCGTCGACGATCAGATTGGCGATGGGGCTGCCCAGGCCGGTAACGAGATCGTAGCCCGCGCCGGCCGGGTTGCCATTGCTGCCGCTGGTAATGTCGTGGAAGTCCGTCGAAGGGAGGCTGTAGAGATCGGCCTGGGCATTGGCGAGCGTGCCGGCCGAGCCACGCGCCTGGTCGGCAATGGCGATCAGCGCCGACCATTGCGGCGCCCCGGCGCTGGTGCCGCCGACCGTGAACCAATCGAGTCTCGCATAGGAATCATAGACGGAGAAACCCGTGCTGGGATTGGCGTCGTAGGCCACGTCGGGCGACGTGCGGGTGCCGTACGACTGGACCGATGTTTGGTACGCCGGCTCGGCCTCGTATTGGCTCACGCCGCCGCCGCTGTCGCTCCACGCGCTTTCGCTGCCGTAGCTTCCGTTGCTGTTCAGATTGAGCGTCGTGCCGCCCACGGCCAACACGTTGGGCGACAGCGAAGGCCACACTCCCGGCGCGCCCGAATCGCCCGACGAAGCCACGAACGTGATGCCGATGTGGCCGGTAGGCGTAGTGAAGTGGCTGTCGTACGACATTTCCGACGAGAACTCGTTAGAACCCCAGCTCATGGAAACGACGCTCACATTCGGCAGGTTGCGTGCCACGTCGACCGCCGAAAGCAGGTTGCCGAGGCTGGCCGACGGTGCTTCGACGAGCACGATGTTGGCCTGCGGCGCCATGGCGTGGGCCCACTCGACGTCGAGCGAGATCTCCTCCGACCAGCCGCTGTTGCCCTGCGGCCTTCGACCGCCCACAAACTGCTCGGTGAAGCTGGGTGGAGCGGCCAGCCCGAACTTCTGGTCGAACGTCGCCAGGTCCTGTTGGATGCTCGGATCGTCGTAGGCGTCGACGATGGCGATCGTCTCGCCGGCGCCGCTGCCGGCTTCATTGAAGCCGTAGGCCTGGCTCACCTGCTGCGGCGTCAGGCCGGTTGGATTATTCGAAGCAGCCGCGCTATGACGCATCATTTCGGGCTGCATAATGATCGACGTGGCCGCGGAAGCCGACAACAACGACCGGACTTCCAGTGCTTCGAAACTCCGCAATTTGTTCCGCCGGCGGGCATGGGCAGACCGTTTGAACGTGGTCCTTCTCGAACCGAACATGCGTCTATTCTCCGTGTGCTTTCTCAGAGCCAAAACGTCTGCCGTCCGTTGAGCGGCCGGCACCACCCGGTATTTTTAGATTTATGAACCGATCGCCGAAAAGTCAAGCAATTTGTTTGTGCGGTCAGAATCAGCATGCTTTTCGCTCGCACTCGACAAAACAGTTCTCGCGGGCCAGCACAAAGACGTCGGTCGCCAGATCGACGCACCGCCACCAACCCCAAGCGCCGGCGGCGGCAATGACTTTGACTCGCCTGAGCTCGTCGTCCATTCGAATGCGCCAGATGTCGCCCTTGTGAAGCGCCGGCATGACAACCTCCTTTGTTTGAAGTCCCCCATCTATCTTCTATAAACGGAGTTGCCCCTGTCAGGCGCGCAACCGCACTCGGCAGGCATCCGCCGACTAAAAGGAATAGCTGGTCTTGGACGCGGCTGGTATTAGGTGTTTTGGGTCGATGCTACGGCGCGACCGTGAGCGCCGACATCCGCTTGAGCACGTCGGCGTGTCGGCGGCTGGCCTCCAGGTTGCCGAGACGCTCATAGGCTTCGCTGAGCCAGCGTCGCGCATGCTTGTCGGAAGGATCGAGCTTGACGGCCATTTCGCCGTCGGCCGTGGCCTCTGGCCAGCGGCCGAACTGCGAGAGCATGATCGCGCGGCGCAGGTAATCGCCCGATCTCCAGGGATTGAGCTCGATCAACCGGTCGGAATAATCGAGGCCCGCCTGAAAATCCCCCATCGTTTGGCAGACACTGGCCAGGACATCGAGCATGGTTTCATCGTCAGGCCGCAGCTCCAGGGCCCGCTGCCAGGTATCGCGCGCCAAGGCGTGATTGAGCCGCACTTCCTCCGTCCCCGCCAACGCCGAGAGCGCCCTGAAATCGTCGGGGGCAATGTCCACGATCATCTGCAGCGTTTGTTGCAGCTCGTCAGCCATCGCGGCGCTGGCATAGCCCGCTTCCTCGATCTGGGTGGCCTTGGCCAGCGCCTTTGCCCGCTCCAATTCCCAGGCCGGCATCGACGTGTGCTCTTCGTCGAACACGACGAGCGTTTCCCGTTCCGAAGGCGGGTGAAGATCGCGGTCATCCGTTTCCTGCAGGCGCAGAATTCGATGATCGGTTTGCGAGGCGTGGGCCACGTCGTGGGCGCTCAGGCGGGGCATGTGACAGTAGGCGCACGAATCGTTGGCCGGGGCGGCGGCCTGCTGCTCCGCCGGCAGCGAGCAGCCTTGGTCGGCATGGCACTCCAGGCAGCGCTGGCGGAAGTAGGCCGAGGCTTCACCGGCCGCGGGAACCGAGTGCGGATCGTGGCAGGAAGTACACCCCAGCCGGCCCTCGCTCTTCTTGAAGCACGTACTGTCGCGCATTTGCTGGACGTGGCTCACCGCCTTGGTCTTGCCGTCGCTGCGCACGCCGGTGCCCTCGACCAGCGTGGTCCACACGTCGTCCAGCCGGTCGCCCGGCCGAAAGTCGTCGAACGTCCGGCCATAGCGCGCAAAACGCATCTTGCCGATCAGATGGCACTGATAGCAGACCGCCTCGCGCCGGTCGTGATCCAAGCGGGCCGGATTCACGATCGGATCGTCCGACTGGGCCAGGCCGGGCGTCTCGTGCAGCGCGATGTGCCTTTCGCCCGGACCGTGGCAGCGCTCGCAGCCGATCGCCGCTTCGATCAGCACCGGCTCGACAAAACAGTTGTCGCGGTCGGGGTCCAAGTTGGGCCTCCCGGCATGGCAGATCACGCAGTGGTCTAAAATCCGCCGGCCGAACCGCGGATGTCGGCGCGAATAGCCGGGCGAGAGGTCCCACTTCTTGTCGCTCGCGTACCAGGAAATGGGCGATTGGAAGAGAATGCCTCCCCGGTCGATGGCGTACGACTTGCCGAGCGTGCCTGAACCGATAAAGAAGCTGATCTTCGCGGCCTCGTCGTAGAGCAGCTCACCGTCGTTGTCCAGCAGCAGCTCGTGGTGGTAGATGCCGTCGTCTTCCTTGGCCACGCGATAAATCCGGCCGTCGGGGGATTTGAATTCCGTGTTGACAAAGTCTTCGAGGTCGTCGCTGCCCGGCGTCGCTCCGGCCGAACGGTACATGGGGTGCGCCGCATAGCTCTCGGCGATCGAGGCGTGACACTTGGCGCAGGCCTGGCTGCCGACATAGCCTTGCGGCGCGGGCGCCGGTTTGACGGCCTTGCCCGTGATGAGCCTGCGGACGGGCGGGGCCTCGCTGACGGGATTCTGCACCCTCGGCCGACGCTGCCACCAGGCGCTGGCAACCATCAGCGCTAAGAGGACCGGAATGGCCATCAACAGGGGCCACGCTGAGCCCGGACCGGCTTTTTCCGATGATACCATTTTGCTGTTTCCCAAACCTGCCGGCCCAGCGAGTCCCCGTGCGAAGCGCGCCAACTCCTGAGCGGCTTTGACCCACTTTTGGCGCCGCGGTTCCGGTTCGTCGACCGAAAACCGGCTCGCCGGCCGCTTGCTCTACCTCATGCTATTGTAACCCATCGGTCCCCTTGGAGCGAAGTGCCTGCGGCCCCGGATTTGCTGTAGGGTGGGACCAGCGACCTTCGGTCTCTCCCATCCTACGCGCGTCTTAGCCAACCCAGGACACACAAATGAAAACCTCCTCCATCATTACCGCTGGTTCAATCTTGCTCCTGCTTATTTCGGGCTGCCAGCAAACGGGCGCTCCTTCTCAGGAGGTCGGCCACGGTTCGGGCAGCGGGCAAAGTGCCACCCAGAAAGCGCCTGATGTGCAGCCCCCTAGCGAAGCGGCGGACGTAAACGACAAACAGGCGACCGCGGATGAGCCTGACGACCCAGGCATGACGACCGAGCGCGACAAGACACGGCGGCAAGAGAAGCCTTCCGGCGACGAAAGCTCCCAGGCCGCTCCCAACGAGGGCGATGCCGAGCCGCCGCAGTGACGTGCTGCCTCAAGGCGGATCGTATCCGCCGGGATGAAACGGATGGCAGCGGCAGATGCGGACGATTCCCCGCCAGGCCCCGCGCAGCGCCCCATATTTCCGCACCGCGCCGATAAAATAATTGCTGCAGGTCGGCGTGAAGCGGCATTGCTGGCCGATCAGCGGACTGAGCGTCCATTGGTAGAGCCGCGCCAAGGCAATCAGCGCTCGACCCGGCAGTTCAGTCAGAAAGTAGAGCAGGCGGTTCATGCTTTGTCACGCCCCAGTTTCTTCGCGGCGCGGCGGGCCAACTGGACCAACGACTCCATGATAACCGGTAATTCCGCCGTGTTGCCGGCTCTCGGCACGACGACCACGTCGATTCCCTGGGGCAGTTCCTCCCGCCGCAGTCGAAACGCTTCTCTCAGCAATCGCTTCCAACGATTTCGCACCACGGCATTGCCCACTTTCCGCGAAACCGAAAGACCAAGCCGCGAGTGTCCCAAGTTGTTCTCGCAGGTGTGGACAATCAGCAGCGTGTCGGAAGCGACGCGGCGGCGACGGTAAACGCGTTGAAAATCAGCGCCCGAGCGCAGCCGATACTTTGCCCGAAATCGCCGGTCGAACCGGGGCGTCTCAGGCGTCGTCATCGTTGCCGTCCGCCCCTTGGTCGGGCAGTTGTTCGTCGAGCGGCCGCTGATACCACGACTCGTCGGCCGGCTTGCTGGCATCCGTCCGGTGCCGGGCAAGCCTTTTCACAGCGCGGCCGCCTAGCACCACCATGATCGCCATGCCGATTCCCAACACCACGATGCCCAGCAACGCGAGCAGCAGTTTCGTCCAGAGGAGCGGCGGCAGGGCGGTCGCGGCGTCGGCAAACAATCTGCCATTTGCAATTCGCAATTTGCAATTCCTTCTTACCAGCGGACATCGCGGCGCGGACTCATGGGCCAGCGGGCGTCGATTTCGCGGATGTTAGCCAGGGCCGATTCGTCAAGATCGGGCGGGATCATGATCTGCACTTCGGCAAACAGGTCGCCCGGCGGCCGGCCCGCCACGGCCACGCCGTGCCCCTTGATGCGGAGCTTGCGGCCGCTGGAGCTGCCCGGCGGCACGCGCAACGAGACGGTCCCTTGCGGCGTCGGCACGTCGACTTTGGCCCCCTCGGCGGCCTCGCGCAGCGTGAGCGGCAGCCGGACGTAAAGGTGGTCGCCGCGCCGCGTGAAATACGGATGCGATGCCACACGGACCGTCACGAACAAATTTCCCCGCGGACCGCCGTTGAGACCCGGGTCTCCGCGGCCCCGCAGGCGCAGCTTCTTGCCGTCTTCGATGCCGGCCGGGATTTTGACCGTCAGCGTCTCCGTCTCGCCGCTTTCGTGCTGCAAGGTGAGCTGCGTCTCGCCGCCGCTCACCGCCAGGTTGAAAGGAATCTCGACTTGGGCCGTCACATCGGCCCCGGCCAGGCCGCCGGCGGCGCGACCGCGCCGTGGCCCTCCGCCGCGGCGCCGCATCTGGCTGAAGATGTCGCCAAAGCCGCCGGGCGCCTCGCCTCCAAAGAACTGGGCAAAGTCGAAACCTTCGGGCCCCGCGTTGGACGACCAGGTGCCGCCAGCCCGCGGACCGCCGCCTTGCGCCGCCTGCTCGAAGGCGCTGCCGTAGCGGTCGTACAACTCGCGCTTCTTGGGATCTTTCAGCACGTCGTAGGCGGCCTGGATCTCCTGGAACTTCTTCTTGGCGTTCTTGTCGTCGGGGTTGACGTCGGGGTGAAATTTGCGCGCCAGCTTCGCGTAGGCCTTATCGATTTCGGCCTGCGAAGCGCCGCGGTTGATGTCCAGCGATTTGTAGTAGTCTTCTGCCATCTCACCTAGCATAGCAGACCGCGGCCCTAGGCGCCGACGATCCGCTTTCGCCATTCGTCGAGCTGCTCGCGGCCGAGGCTGTTGTCGCGATTGATCTCTTGCTGCGCCTTGCGGCCGGTGCCGGCCACACCCACTTGCACCGACAAGCGGCCGTCGGCCCCATAACGGAACTCGACGTCGATCGGCGAACGGGCCGGCAAGCCGCGCGGCAAGTCGCGAATCACGCACGTGCCCAGCGGCGTGCAGGCTTCGGGCGACGGGCTTTCACCCTCGACAATCTGCACCAGAATCGATCCCTGGTTGTCTTTCGACGTCTTGAACGCGCGGTGCGCCTTCACCGGCAACGTCGTGTTGCGGGGAATCAGCACCGCCGTGCGCTTGCGCTTGGTCGTCGGGTCGGTGCCCACCACGCCCAGGCTGTGCGAGTTTACGTTGCGCACCTTGAAGGCCGGCGGTTGGCCCTGACTCCTGGCCAGAATCAACCCGGCCTGCAAAGCGGCCCCCTGGGCCACCGCCTCGTCGGGCGAAACCGAAGCGTCGGGTTCTTTGCCCGAAATCTGACGCAGCATGTCGACCACCATCGGCATCCGCGACGAGCCGCCGACCAGCAACACGCGGTCGATGGCGCCCCAGTCGAGATCGGCCGCCCGCAGCACCTGCCGCACGGTGAACTGCGTGCGGTCGAGCAGGTCGCGGGTGATTTCCTGAAAGTGTTCGCGGGTCACTTCCACGCGCAGCGACTCGCCGCGGAAATGGCAGGTGACCGAGGCTTTCTTGCGGGCCGAGAGGGCCCGCTTGGCGTCTTCGCACTCCCGCCACAGCCCGCCGGCCGTGCTCGGATCGGTGCGCGGGTCGAACCGCGGATCGTGGCGATGCGCCTTCAAAAACTCCTCGGCCACAAAGTCGAGCAGCCGCTGGTCCCAGTCGCGGCCGCCGAGCTGCACGTCGCCGTCGGTGGCCAAGGCCGTAAACTCGGTGCCTTTGATCTCCATCAACGTCACGTCGAACGTGCCGCCGCCCAAATCATACACCAGCACCTTCTGCGGCGCGTGGGCCTCGCCTTGGGCGTTCAAAAAACCTTGCTGGAACCCGAAGGCCACCGCGGCGGCCGTCGGTTCGTTGATGATGTCGAGCACGTCGAGGCCGGCCATGTAGCCCGCGTCTTGCGTTCCTTTGCGGCGCACCTCATCGAAATAGGCCGGCACGGTAACGACCGCCTTGTCGAACGGCCCGATCTGCCGCGCGGAATCGTCGCGCAGCTTTTTGAGGATGTAGGCCAGCAAGACTTCGGGTGGGTACTTCTTGTTATCGACCGCGCGGCGATACTCACGCGAGCCCATGTCGCGCTTGGCGCAATCGGCCACGCGCTCGGCTTCGGTGGCCATGGCCTTGACCGCCTCTTTGCCCACGACGACGTCGTCCCCGTCGAACAGCACCACGCTGGGCGTGGTCAGGTCGCCTTCGGCATTGGGCACGGTGACCGGCCGCCCGGTGTCGTCCAGCCGCGCCACGGCGGAGAACGTGGTGCCCAGGTCGATGCCAACGGCGGGTCCGAGAGGAGAGGTCATGCGAGCGAGTTATCGACAGTAGGGTGGGACCAGCGAGCTTGCGAGCGCCGGCCCACCGTAATCGACGTCGCCAACGGTGGGCCGGCGCTCGCAAGCTCGCTGGTCCCACCCTACGTTCGTTGCCAAACCAAAAACAAAAATCATCGTTTGCACCTAGTGGCTAGCTTCGGGTGCCGCGGGGGCTTCCACTTTCCAGGGAAACAGGCCCGGAGGCAAGCCGAGAAAGTTTCCACTCGGGTTGAGCCAGCACAGTATATAGTAGCCAAGCACCAGACCGATGACGGCCGACAATCCGAAACCGACCACGCTCACCATGCCGCTGGTGCTCTTGCGTGGCTGGATTCTCGGCGTCGAAGTCGCCGGCGGCGATGGGGCCGCCAGCGGCGCCGCGGCCGGAGCCGCCATGGGCTGCGGATTCAGCGGACGCGGCGAGACGGGCTGCGACCACGCTGCCGGCCGGGCCGCTTCACCCGCCGCCGGTGCCGCGGTCGGCAAACCGGCCAGAAGCGGCCGCGACATGCTCGACGGCGCCGGTGCGCTGAGCGGCACGGGCCGCGCCGCACCCGCGGGCGCCATCGGCGCGGGAGACGATGGCACAATCGTCGGACTCGAAATCCCGCTCGGGTTCATCGGAATCGGCATGGTCGCGGCTGGGGGCAACGGAGCCGGGTCCACGGGCACGCTGGCACACTTCGCCTCAGCCGACGCGCCCAGATGATCGACATTCGCCGCCGGCGCGAACCCCGGCGTGTTCTTGGCCAACTTCAATTCGTCGGCGATGATGTCGGCGAAAACGTCCATGCCGCCGGCGGTGCTGACGGCTTGCTTCCATCTCGCTATCCGCTCGTCTGACAGGGCGCCTTCGCGTTCGAGCTGCAGCTTCACCTCGCGATTGGTGCCCGGCACCGTCGCCGACACTTTCAGACGTCCGTTCGTTTCGTACTCGTAGGTGATCTCCACGGGCCAGCCCGCCGGCAGGCCCGGCGGCAGGTCGCGCAGCGAGGTGCGGCCGATCGACGCGCAGTCGCTGGGCGCTGAGCTTTCGCCCTCCAGCACCTGCACCACGATCGAGCGCTGGTTCTCCATTTTCGTGACGAACCGTTCTTTCACCTTGGCGGGCAGCGGCGTGTTGCGCGGAATCACAATCACGTTCCGCTTCCGCTGCGTCTTCGAATCGATGCCTTCGATGCCCAGACTGTGCGAATTGATGTTGGTGACGGTGAAGGCCGGGGCCTTGGCGCTGTCGGGCTGCGTGGCCAGCAAATAGCCGGCGTAGATCGCGGCCCCGCGGGCCACGGCTTCGTCCGGGTGAACGCGGCGGTCGGGCTCGATGCCCGAAAGTTGCGAGAGCATGCGGCCGACCATCGGCATGCGCGTGGCGCCGCCGACCAGCAGCAGGCGCTGGATGTCTTTCCACTCCAGACCGGCGGCGCCGAGCACCTGGCGGGTGGTGTACGACGTTCGCTCCAGCAGATCGGCGGTGATCTGCTCGAACAACTCGCGCGTGACTTTGACCGTCGTGGAGCTGCCCGCATGATCGACGCGGATGGTGGCGTTTTGTCGGGCACTCAAGGTGCGTTTCGCTTCTTCGACTTCGGTCAGCAGCCGCTGCAAGCTGGCCGGGTTGGTGCGCGGGTCTTCGCGATGTTCTTTGACGAAGGCTTCGGCGGCGTGATCGGCCAGGCGCATGTCCCAATCTCGGCCGCCCAGCCGCACGTCGCCGTCGGTGGCCAGGGTGCGGAGGTCGCCGGGCCGCATGTCGAGAACGGTCACGTCGAACGTGCCGCCGCCCAGGTCATACACGAGCACCTTGAGCGGCTCGCGCACTTCGCCGCTGATCGTGAGATAGCCCAGTTCTTCGCCAAAGGCCAAGGCCGCCGCGGTCGGCTCGTTGACCACATCGAGCACGGGCAAGGCGGCCATGCTGCCGGCGTCGGCCGTGGCTTTGCGGCGCGGCTCGTCGAAGAACGCCGGCACGGTGATCACCGCCCGGAAATCGGGCCCCAGCGTCCGCAGGATGTCGGCCTTGAGTTTCTTCAGCACCCAGGCCTGCACCACTTCGGGCGGCATATATTCGCCGCAGATGGCCCGCGAATAGACCGGGCTGCCCATATCGCGCTTGACACACTCGGCGAACCGCGTCGGCTTGAGCGGGCCGACTTTTTTCGCCTCTTTGCCGACGACGATCTCGTCGTCTTCGAACAGCACGACGCTGGGCGTGAGAACATCGCCTTCGCTGTTGTGAATCATGGCCGTCTTGCCCGACTCTTGCAGCCAGGAGACGGCGGAGTAGGTGGTTCCCAGATCGATTCCAACGGCTCGGTTTCTCGACATGTTAGCGGTGGCTCACTGCACTCGCACGCCAAAGTTCTTCAGGGCCGCAAGCTGCTCGTTCTTGGCGGCGTCGGTCAGCGGATTGTCTGCCAGATAGAGCCGCAAGTAGGGAGCGAACCGCTTTTCGCCTTCGGCATCGGCCTTGGCCGAGGCCACCAACGGCGCCAGATCGTGAATCTTGTTCCGCTCCAGAAAGAGCATGCTCAGCCGCTTGAAGTTGCCGATTGCGGTAATGTCTTCAATCTGGTTGTCGCTGAGCTTCAACAGCGATAGGTCTTTCAGCTCCGCCAGCGGCGCCAGGTTCGTCACCTGGTTCTTCGAGAGGTCGAGCGACGAAAGCTTGGCCAGCTTGGCCAACGGCGCCAGGTCGGAGACCTTGTTGCCCGACATGTACAGCGCCGAAAGCTTGCCCAGCGCCTCCAGCGACGGCAAGGCGGCGATCTGGTTGTTCGAGAGTTCCACATATTGCAGAGCCTTGAGGTTCGCCAGCGGAGCCACGTCGGCCAGCTTGTTTTGCGACAGGTCGAGCGATTGCAAATTGGCCAGGTTCGTCAGCGGCTTGATATCGGCCACTTCGTTCTGGGCCAGATTGATCAGCGCCAGATTGGTGCATTTCTCCAGTCCGGTCAGGTCGCGAATCTGCTTGCCCTTGGCTTCTAAAATGAACACCTTCCGCAGGTCGTCGTCGGTGAGCGTGGTGCTCGGATCGCGCTTGTCGAACAGCGTGGCCCGCACGGCCGTCTCCAGGTTCTTGTCGGGGAAGATGTCGGCCAAGGCGGTCCGGGCGATGCCGAGCGTGGCATAGACGATTGCGAACAGCAATCCGATGCGGTGCCTATTCATGGTGGGTTGTCCTCTCTTCTGGATGCTAACGTAGGGTGGGACCAGCGAGCTTGCGAGCCCCGGCCCACCGACGAAGGGTTCAGGGTTCAGGGTTCTGGGTTCTCAATTAAGCCTAATAAGCGGCCCGGCCGTCGGCAAGTTTCAAGTCCGGCGTCCGGCCATCAACTCGTCGGCATAGGCGAACAATGCCGGTGTGCCGCCGGTGTGCAGGAAGACCACCGGCCGATCGGCGGGCAAACGTCCGTGCCGCACGTCGTCGATCAATGCCGCCAGTGCTTTGGACGTATAAACCGGATCGAGCAAAATACCCTCCGTCGTGGCCAACAACTCGAAGGCCGCCATCCCTTCCGGCGACGGCAAGCCATAGCCGGGGCCGATATACGCCAGCGTGGTGTCGACGTCGTCGGGTTCGACCCACGATGGCCTGGCGGCCGCATCGATCAGGCCGATCAGCTCGGCCGCCTGGTTCGCGGTCTTGGCCAGGTCGGTCGGATGGTGCCACGGCCAGCGAATCGGGGCCACGACGCGCACCGCCACATCCGAGCCGAGGAGCGCCTTGCCCAGCAGCAGCCCGGACGCCGTCGAACCGGCCGACGCCACATAGACCGCGCTCGGCGAGAGCCGATGTTCGTGACACTGCTCCATGATCTCAGCGAAGCCGAGCGCGTAGCTCAGTGCCGCCCGTGGCTTGACCACTTCGTTTTCCCAGGAGTAGACCCGCTTTCCCTGGGCGCGAAGCTCGTTTGCCCGTGCGGCCAGCCGCTCGTACAACTCCGGCCCTAACGGCAGATCGACCATCTCGACGGTGGCGCCCAGCAGATAGTCGAGCAGCAAGTTTCCCTGCACCGGGGCATCCGGGGGGCCGCCGAGCAGCAGGTGACATTCGAGGCCCAGCTTGGCGCAGGCGGCGGCGGTCTGGCGGCAGTTGTTCGATTGCACGCCGGCGCCCCAGACCAGCATCTCGGCGCCTTGCTCCAAAGCGTGGGCCAGCAGGAACTCGTTGTGCCGGGCTTTGTTGCCGCCAAAGGCCAGGCCGGTGCAGTCGTCGCGTTTGATCCACACGGTCGGGCCGCCCAGCGCGGCCGAGAATCTCGGCAACGGCTCCAGCGGCGTCGGCAAATGGGCCAACGAAACGCGTGGCACTCGGTCGATTGCACGACGGAGTTGGGTCGCGTTCAAGCTCTGGCTGGTCGCGGTCATCGCAATGTTCCTGGGCTGTACACCGGCACGATCTTTGCAACCTGTTTGTGCAAGCGGCAGGCAAATACGCTCAACAGGAGCCCGATCATGACCGAACGCACCATTCAACCAGAAGATACGCAGTTTAACCAGGGTCAGCCCAAGTCGACCAATGCCGATCCGATTACCGGCGAGCCTGGGGCGCATCCGGTGGGCGTTGGCGTCGGCGCCGCGGGCGGAGGAATCACGGGCGCCGCCATCGGAGCGGCGGCCGGCCCCGTGGGCGCGGCGGTGGGCGCGGTGGCGGGCGCGATCATCGGCGGAATGGCCGGCAAAGACATCGCCGAATCGTACGACCCGACGGCCGAAGACGCCTATTGGCGCGAACATTTCCGCACGCGTCCTTACATCGGTCCCGAAGACACCTACGAGCGCTTTGAGCCGGCCTACCGCTATGGCTGGGAGTCTCGCCAGAAACACGCCGGGCGAACGTTCGAGGAAGTCGAGCCGGAACTTCAGCAGCACTGGACGACGGCCGCACCCGACATGGGCTGGGACACGGCCCGACATGCCAGTCGCGACGCCTGGGAACGGCTGGGCGCCACCAGCATGCGGCCCCACGGCTCGGCACCGGGCACGCCGGCCCCCGACATGGTGCCCGAACTGCGGGGCGAACCCCACGCCGGCCATCCCTCGACGGCCCAGGCAAACGTTGACCGCAGCCGGCCCGCGGAACGACGGTAGTTCGTCGAGAACGCGGAGGTGACCCCACCCTTGGCCAACTGACAGATTCTGTCAGTTGATCGGGCGTTCCCCGTCCCACCGGCAAGCCAAGCGAAGATCGGCCGGCATGGCTAAAGCGCTCGCTGGCCGTTTTCCGTTTGCCGTTACCAGTAATACGCGAAACACCGGCCGCGAATTCCAAAAAAGTTCCGCCGGCCACCAGCCAGCCGTTTGCTCCGCGCCATGCGACACGCGTGTCGCCTCGGCGCGCGCCGCCGCAGACGAACGGGCCGCAGGCACTTTGGCCGCGCGCGGCCAAAGTGCCGACCGTAGCCTTTCGCTCCGCGAGAGGAAAGCCGTTCACCTCGCGACCCATGCGACACGCGTGTCGCATCGGCACGCGCTGCCGGAGACGAACGGGCCGCCGCCACTTTGGCCGCGCGCAGCCAAAGTGCCGACCGTAGCCCTTTCGCTCCGCGAAAGGAAAGCCGTTCACCTCGCGACCCATGCGACACGCGTGTCGCATCGGCACGCGCCGCCGGAGACGAACGGGCCACGGGCACTTTGGCAGCACGCTGCCAAAAGTGAGCAGGATGACGGATGACACCCCTCCAACGGATAAGCGCCGGCATTCGTTCTTTGGAAATTTGGTAGTCGAACGTGCCATCGGGCGCTGGTTACGACCCCCAAGACCTTCGCGCGGATATGACTGGCTTAAAAGCTTTGATAAGCCAACGTTGATGCGTTCGAGCAGCGTCGTAACCTTATGTATAGATCAGGTTTTGCGACGAGCGGGAGGACCGCGACACTTGTATTCTTCACAAGTGTTTTAGCTTCTTCCCTGCTCGCCGGTGCTTGGCGCTGCCCTTCTTCCGGAGGGGTGGGCGCGGAGCCCACCCCCCAATCCTGAACACGGGACCCGTGCCTGAACACGGAACCCTTCGGTGGGCCGGCGCTCGCGAGCTCACGGGTCCCACCGGGCGCTACGACAACTGCCGCACGCTGCCCGACGACGGCGGCGGCGGAGTGTTGCGATACTCGGTACTGTCGATGATCTCGATCTGCACGCTGCGCTGCGTGGCGCCCTGCTGGAACTGCTGCACGTAGCCGGCCAGCTCGGCGGACGTCGGAGCGCGGTTCAGATACTCCTGGAAGAAGCCGATCGTCACGTTCTGGAAGTTCTCCGTGCTGTACTCGAAGCCGTTCACCACGTCGACCCGCGTCATCGCGCCCGAGTCGAGGTTGGTGGTCCAGAATTGCAGGCCGGCGCTGTCAGGCTCGCGGTTCAAGAGCCGCTCGTAGAGCGCCGTCACCCAGGCCGCGTTGGCCGACAAATCGGGATGCGCCGCCGCCGCCTCGTTGAAGAACTCCGGCGAGCTGATCATGCCCGAAATCACGTGCTCCGGCCCGCCGTAGACCTTCCACACGTCGTCGCGCCAGTAGGTCAGGCCGCTCGCATCGGCCGGACGCAACAGGAACTGTTGGTAGTAGTTCTCGATGATCGGGTCGAGCCGTTCGTCGCTTTCGAAGATGCCCTGGGCAACGATGCTCAGCGGCTGGCCTTGCTGGATCAGCGTGGTCCAGTAGGCCAGTCCGCCCGAATCGGGAGCGCGGCCCAGCACCTGCTGGTAGAGCTTCTCGACGAGCGTGGCCTCGTAGGCCGTCACCGTGACGGTGGCCACGCTGCTGTTCAACTGTCCGTCGTTCACCACATAGCTGAAAGTGTCGGTGGCCTGGAAGTTCGCGCCCTTGGTATAGGTGAAGGAGCCGTCGGCGTTGAGCTGCACGCTGCCGGCGGAGGGCGGAGTGACAAGCTGCACCGAGAGCGGCAGCCCGTTGGGATCGGTGTCGCCCACCAGCACGCCGTCGCCGGCGGTGGCCGAGCTGCTGCCGCCCACGCCGAGCACGTAGGAGTGGTCGATGGCCGTCGGCACGCCGTCGACCTCGATGGTGAAGGTCTGCGCGGCCGACGTGTTTTGGCCGCCGTTGGCCGTGCTGCCGCTGTTGTGCAGCACGACGGAGAAGGTCGTCTTGCCAAACTGGTTGGCGGCGGGCGTGAAGGTCAGGTTGCCCGTCGTCGGGTCGATCGTGGGCAGCGTGGTAAACAGGTTCGCGTTGCTGGTCGAGACGACGCTGGTGGTGAAGTTGAGCGTCTCGCCCGACTGGCTCGACGGGCCCTTGCTGATGTTCGTGGCCCAGTTCGGCACCGTTTGCGTGGGCGAATTCATGGCCACCCGTTCGTTGCCTCCGGCGGTGAACGACGGCGCCTGGTTCACCTGATTGACCGTGACCGAGATTTGATCGGTGGCCGTTCCCGCCTGGTCGGTGGCCAACAGGTCGATGGTGGCCGTACCGAACTCGTCGTTGAGGAAGTGGAACGTGAGCGTGGCGGTGGCGGGACCGGGGCCCGACAGGCTGGCGGTGAACGGGCTGGGGCTGCTCATGTTGGCCAGCGACAGCGTCATCGGATCGATGGCGCCGTCCATGTCGTTGAATACCTGTGAGAGCTGGCTGTTGCTGAAAATATAATCGACCGCGTTCTCGTTCACCGTCACCGGCGGCAGCGGAGCGGCCAGGGTCGGCGGATGGTTGACCCTGTCGACGTTGATGTGGAAGGTGACCGGCTGCGACTGGTCGATTCCGCCGTTGGCGGTGCCACCGTTGTCCTGGGCGATGACGGTGACGGTCGCCGTGCCGAAGACGTGCGTGCCGGGCGTGAAGGTGAGCGTGCCCGACGGGCTGATGGCGGGCCCGCCGTTGGCGGCGAAGAGCGAGTTGTTGTCGTTGGTCACAAGGTAGGTGACCTGCTGCCCGGCCTCGTTGGCGCCTTGGCCCGGGCTGGACGCGGCCCAGCCGGGGACGGTGGTGGTGGCGGAGTCTTCGTTGACCGTCTGGTCGGGGCCGATGTGGGTGAACATCGGCGGGTCGTTGACGAAGTTGACGGTGATGGGGAAGGTCTCGGTGGCCGAGGTATCGACGCCGCCGTTGGACGTGCCGCCGTTGTCTTGCAGATCAACGGTGATCTGCGCGCCGCCGCTGACGTCCGGCGCCAGTGTGTAGGTGAGCGTGCCGGTGGGGCCGATGGCCGGCGGCACGGAGAACAGGCCCGGATTGGTGTCGCCGACCACATTGAAGTGGACCGTCTGGCCGGCCTCGTTGGCTTCCGGCGGATAGTTGCCCGAAGGGCTGATGTTGCTGGCGAAGTTGGCGATCGAATGGGCGCCGGTGGTGCCGGCGGCATCGACCTGCAAGTCGAACTCGTTGACGGGGGGCGGATTGCTCGCAAAGACGAAGCTGGGGGCGTCGTTCACATAGTTGGCGACGATGGTGAACGTCTGAGTGACCGACGTATCTTGGCCGCCGAAGGCCGTGCCGCCATTGTCCTGCAGGCTGACGGTCACCTGGTCGATGCCGCTGACGTTGGGGTTCAGCGTATAGGTGAGCGTGCCGGTGCCGTCGCCGTTGACGACGATCGCCGGGGCGACCGCGAACAGACTGGGGTTGCTGTCGGCGAGATTGAACTGCAGCGTCTGACCGGCCTCGTTGGCTTCGGGCGGATACTGCTCAGAAGGGCTGACCTTCTGCACGAAATCCTTGAAGCTCACAGCGCCGGCGTCTTCGTAGACGGCCGGCGGGTTGGCGGGCAGGAAGAAGCTGGGAGCGTCGTTGACAAAGCGTACGGGCAGGATGGCCGTGGCCGTCGCGGCGCTGAAGGGCCACGATCCGGCCGTGCCATTGGCCGTGACGGAACTGTCGAAGGCAGTCAGGTCGACCAACGTGCCATGGGTATCGGGACCGCCGGTGCCCTGGTCCCAGGTGCTGTCCCAGGCCTGGAACGACATGCTGGGGGCCGCGCCGTGGCCGGCATTGTCGCCGCTGAAGTTGGCTTCGGGCAGGAACCGCACCCAGTCGTTGCCGCCCAGCAGCAGGGCATTGCTGCTGGAGACGACGGGGAAGTTGGTCCAAGTGGCGCCGGCGTTCAAAGAATACTGCCACGCGCCGCTGGTGGTTTGCGTCAGACCGCTGACGGCGATGCCCATGGCCGAGGCCGGCGCGAAAAGCGTGATCACGTTGTCGCCGGTCGAGGTGAGCATCGACAGGACTGAGGATCCGGCCGGCGTGGGTGCGGCGCCGGTCTGGCCCGATCCGGCGTCTTCGTTGATGGGCGTGAACTGGATGGCGTCGGTGGTATCGAGCTCGGGAGCGTCGTTTTCGGGCGTGACGGCCAGGCTGGCCGTGGCCGTCTGGGCGCTGAAGGGCAAGGTGCCGCTGGTGTCGCCGGCCACCTTCGTCAGGTCGATGATGCTCAAGGCGGCGGGCGTGGAAGCGGGGTCGGTGGTCTTGCCGGTGAGGGCGTCCGGGGTCTGGTCCCAGGCCATGAAGGAGATGGTCGGCGCGGTGGCGCCGGTGCCGGCCCATTCGATGTTGGGCAAGAAGCGAATCCAGTCGCTGCCGTCCAAGAGCAAAGCGCTCGTGACGCTCGTCGCCGGGTCGATGGTGACCCACGTGGAATCGTCGACCGACCACTGCCACTTGCCGTCGGCGGTGCCGGTGATGCCGGTGACGGCGATGCCCAGCTTGGCGTTTTCGGCCTTGAGCGTGATGGAGCTGGCGATGCCGGCCTTGGTGTCGGAAATCCGGAAGCCGCTGTCGAGCGGCTCGGCGGTGAGGCCGCTGCCGGAGTCTTCCTGGATGGCCGGCAAGGCGATTTTGGTGTTGGTGATCAGCGGCGCGTCGTTGTCGGGCGTCACGTTGAGCGTGCCCGTGGCCGTTTGGGCACTGAAGGGCAGCGAGCCGCTGGTGTCAGCGGCCACCGACGTGAGATTGATGATGCTGGGCGTGGCGGCCGTCGAGGCGAGGTCGACCTGGCCGGTGATCGAGTCCATCGTTTCATCCCAGGCCATAAACGAGATCGTCGGCGCCGCCCCCACGTTGTCGCTGAACTCCAGGTTGGGCACGAAGCGCAGCCAGTCGCTACCGTCGAGCAATAGCGCCGTGCGGACACTGGTGGCCGGATTGATCGTGTAGGGGAAGGTCACTCCGCCGTTGAAGCTTACCTGCCAAGAGCCGCTGGCGGTGCCGGTGATGCCGGTGACGGCGATACCCAGTTTCGCGTCTTCGGCCTTGAGGCCGACGGCGCCGGCGATGCCCGCCGCAGGATTGGAAATCTCGAAGCCTGGGTCGGACGGAGCCCCCGTGAAGGTGCCGCCAGCGTTTTCCGGGGTGGCCGGCAAGCTGATGCTGGTGCTGGCGATCGCCGGCGCGTCGTTGTCGGGCGTAACGTTCAGCGTGGCCGTGGCGGTCTGGGCACTGAAAGGCCACGACCCGCCGGAACCGCGCTGCGTCAGGTTGATGGTGGTGCCGGCCGCATCGAAGCCGGCGGCGTAGCTGGCGTTGGGATTCGCCAAGAGCGCCTGCTGGTAGGTCGTCAGGTCAAAACTTTGGTCCCAGCCCACGACCTGCATTGTCGGCGCGGGCCCCACGTTGTCGTTGAACTCGAGGTTGGGTACGAAACGGATCCAATCGCTGCCGTCGAGCAACAGCGCCGTGGAGGGGTCCGTGGAGGGCGCGATCGTCTGCCAACTGCCGTCGGCAGGCACGGTGGCGGGCGCGACCGGCGGAGGCGCCCACTGCCACATGCCATTGTTCGTCTGCGCGACGCCGGTCACGGCGATGCCCAACGTGGCGCCTGCGGCCTTCAGCGTGAGGTCGCCGGCGATGCCTGCGGCAGGATCAGAAATCTGGAAGCCGTTGTCCGGCGGTTCGCCGGGCATGCCGCTGCCGGAGTCTTCGTGGGCGGCCGGCAAGGTGATGCTGCTGTTGACAAACGCCGGCGCGTCGTTGTCGGCCGTCACCGTGAGCGTGGCTGTGGCGGCGGCGTGGTAATCGCTGAACGGCCATGACGCGCCAGAGCCGCGCTGGGTCAGATCGATCGTCGTGCCATGCACGTCGAGCCCGGCGGAAAGCGGAGCAGTGGGATTGCCCACGAGCGCCTGTTGATACGTGAACAGGTCCAGCGTTCCGTCCCAGGCCACAAAGGTGATCTGTGCAACGGGGCTCGACTCGGGGGCGGGCAGGAACCGCACGAGGTCGCTGGCGCTGAGGAGCAAGGCGTTGTAGTCCGCCACGCTGGGGAAATTGACCCAGGTCGTCGTGCCACTCAGCTCGTACTGCCAGATGCCGCCCGTCTGGCTGGCGCTGGTGATCGCGATGCCGGGCACGGCGCCTTGCGCGGTGAACGCGCTGCCGTTCGTGACCGTGGCCAACATGGCACTGACCGTCGAGCCGGGATCGGCCGCTTCTCCGGGCAGTCCCGTGCCGGCATCTTCGGGAATCGTCACGAAGTTGAACGCCCCGGTGTTGTCGAGCGTCGGCGCATCGTTGTCGGGCCTCACGGTGAGCGTGGCCGTGGCGCCCGCCGAACTGAACGGTGAAGAGGTTCCGCCCGTGGCGGATTGGGCGATCGTTGTCACCGTCGTGCCGGCAGGATCCGGCCCGCCCGTCGCCAGGTCATAGGTGGAGTCGAAGAGCACGAACGACAGGTTCACCGTGCCGTTGAACTCCGGACTGGGAACAAACCGCACCAGGTCGGTGCCGCGCAGCAGCAGGGCGCCACTCGCTGGGATCGTTGGGAAGGTGGCCCAAGTCGTGCCGCCGTCGAGGGAATACTGCCAGTTGCTGGTGGCCGTCATACCGGTGGCGGCCGTGATCGCGATGCCGGGCACGGCACCTTCGGCCGTGAAATTCGCCGCTGTCGTGACCCCGCCCGTGGTCAGCATGCTGCTGACCGACGAGCCCGCGTCAAACGGTTCGGGTTGGGTCGGCGAAACGGGTTGCGTTTGCGAATCCTCGGGAATGGTCGTGAAGTTGAACGCCGGCGTCGGACTCGGCATGGTCGGCGCGTCGTTGTCGGCCTGCACGTCAAGCGTGGCCGTGGCGCCCGCCGAACTGAACGGCGAAGAGGTTCCGCCCGTGGCCGACCGGGCGATCGTTGTCACCGTCGTGCCGTCAGGATCCGACCGGCCCGTCGCCAGGTCATAGGTGGAGTCGAAGAGCACGAACGACAGGTTCACCGTGCCGTTGAACTCCGGACTGGGAACAAACCGCACCAGGTCGGTGCCGCGCAGCAACAGGGCGCCACTCGCTGGGATCGTGGGGAAGGTGGCCCAAGTCGTGCCGCTGTCGAGGGAAAACTGCCAGTAACTGGTGGCCGTCGTACCGGTGGCGGCCGTGATCGCGATGCCAGGCACGGCGCCCGCGGCCGTGAAGTTCGCCGCTATCGTGACCCCGCCCGTGGTCAGCATGCTGCTGACCGTCGAACCCGTGTCGTAACGCTCCGTTTTCCCGGCGAGATCGGTGATCTGCGCGTCTTCGTGGACCGGGGCGAAGTTGAACGCCGGCGTCGGACTCGGCATGGTCGGCGCGTCGTCGTCGGGCGTGACGGCCAGCGTGGCCGTGGCGCCCCCCGAACTGAACGGCGAAGAGGTTCCGCCCGTGGCAAACTGTGCGATGGTCGTGACCGTTGTGCCGTGAGTGTCCGGAGCGCCTGTGGCCAGGTTCCAGGTGCCGTCCCAGGCGACGAAGCCAAGTTGGGCGGTGCCGGAGTTTTCCGGGGTGAAGTTGAGTCGCACCCGGTCGTTGGCGCTCAGCAGCAAGGCGTTGGTGAGGCTCACGGCGGGGAAATTGACCCAGGTCGTCGTCCCACTCAACTCGTACTGCCACGTGCCGGGCAGGGATGCCGTGGCCGTGGCGCTGGTCACCGCGATGCCCGGCACCGCGCCCGGCGCGGTGAACGTCGCCGCTCCCGCACCGCCGGTGGCCAGCAAGTCGCTGATCGACGTGCCCGAGTTCGGGGGATCGGCGGTCAGCCCGCTTCCGGCGTCCTCAGTGAGCGGGGCGAAGCTGAACGGCGCGCTGCTGTCGAGCGTGGGTGCATCGTTCACAGCGTTGACGGTGATGGTGGCCGTGGCGGTCTGGACGGGAAGCACACCGAACGCCGATTCGCTGAAGGGCAACGAGCCGGCCGGGTCGCTGCCGGGCGTGGCTTTCGTCAGGTCGACCGGCGATGGCGTCGTGGGCGTCGAAGCGGGGTCGACCTGTCCGGTGATCGTGTCAAAAGTTTCGTCCCAGGCCGCGAACGAAATGGTCTCCGTGGAACCGGCGCTGTCGCTGAATTCATGATTCGGCAAGAAACGGATCCAATCGCCGCCGTCGAGCAACAGCGCGGTCTGCGGTGTCGGCGGCGTGACGGTGCCGGTGTTCGAACCCGTGACGTCCGACCAGGGAGCGGCCGTCGTGGAGATCGCCAGCCAGTTCACGTCGTCGGTCGACCACTGCCACTGGCCGTTCGAGTCGTCCACGCCCGTCACCGCGATGCCCAGCATTCCGCCTTCGCTCAAGGTGTTGATTTTTACGTCGCCGCCGATGACCGACGACGAAATCTGCGCGCCGACATTGGGATTTTCGCCGGGTTGGCCCGCGTCTTCGTTGATCGCCGCAAGTGAAACGATGGGGTTGGTCAGGCTGGGCGCGTCGTTGCCCGGAGTGACGGTGAGCGTGGCCGTGGCCGAAGCGATGCTGAAAGGCCACGAGCCGCCATGCCCTCGCACGGTGAGGTCGATGGTCGTGCCGTCTTTGTCGCTGGTTGCCACACCGCCGTTCTGCGCGCTCGTGTAGGCGTCCACGGTGCCGTCCCAGAGGTAGAACTGGATCTGGGGCGTGCCGCTCGAATCGGGTTGGGGCACGAACCGCAGCGAGTCGTTCTGGTTGAGAAGCAGCGCATTGGCGAGGGTGATGCTGGCGTCAAGGTTGGTCCAAGTGGTCGAGCCGTTGAGTTGATATTGCCAGGTGCCGCCGGTCTGGCTGGCGGAATAGACGGCGATGCCCGGAGCGCCCGTTTCATTGAAGGGCGGCGAGAGCGCCGGAAAGCTTACCGTCCCCCCGACGGCGCCGGCCAGCATGGCGCCCACCGTCGACTGCGGACCGGTAGTGGAGTCGTCGGTAATCGTGCCCAGCGCGAAGCTCGGGGTGCCATTGATCACGGGTGCGTCGTTGTCGGAAATGACGTTGATCGTGATTGTGTCGGTCGTCGTCCGCGGTCCGCCCGGACCGACGTTGCCGTTGTCGTCGGTGACGAACGTCAGCGTGGCGGCGCCGCTGAACTCGACCAACTCGGTGTAGGTCAGGGTGGCCAGGGCCTGATTGATGGCGGAGAGCGTGCCGCTCATGCTGATGGCCGAGGTGCCGTTGCCGCTGAACGTGACCAGGCCGCTGGTGTTGCCGCCCAAGACGAGGGAACCGGCCCCCGCCGAGAGCGTGATCTGCTCGCTGAATTGGTTGTTGGGATTGTTGTAGTAGGGGTTGACGAGCACCCCGCCCGCGGCGGCCGGGTTGACGTCGCCCGGCGATAGCGTCAGGTTCATCACGTCGCTGTCGGTGACCTCGATCCAGTTGCTGCCGCCCGTTGGCAGAGGCAGGGTGGGCAGGTCCGGGTCTGAGAACACCAGCGGCACACCCTCATAGGCGTTGGAGGTCGCGCCGCCGGGAACCGGCACCGTCACGCCGTTGAGCGCCAGCCCCGGCGGGTCGTTGATGGGCAGCACGTTCATCGTCAAGGTGGTGGTGGTCGTCAACGCCGGCGGCGGCGAGTTGCCGTTGTCGTCGACGCTGACCGTGAGCGTGGCCGGCATGCCATAGGTCGTGCTGTCGAAGTTGTCGTCGGGCGTGTAGACCAGGCCTTCGAGCACCGTATCGAGTCCGGGCGTGGGAGGCACGGTGCTGAGGTCGCCCAACGGCGCCGTGATGGTGATCGTGCCCGTCCCGTTGCCGATGGTCGTCCCCGTCGGGTCGCTCAGCGGAATCACGCCCAGCGCCTGCAACTGCTGCAAGGCGGTGCTGGTGAGCGTGAGCGTGCCGGTGTTGGCCGTGACGGTGAGCGTCTCGCTGCCGCCGTTGCTGTCGACGTCGTAGACGCTGAGGGCGTCGCCCAGCACTTGGGCAAACGTCACCGAGCCGTGCTCGTTGATGGACGGCAAAGCGACGGTCGAACCGCCCACGTTCTTGTTGTTGAAGAAAACCTCCGGGGCCTCGTTCGTCGGACTGGCCAAGAGCACGCGGAAGTGCGTGTAACCGCTCGACTCGTTGGCCTGCAAAAAGTTGCCGGCGCGGTCGGTGATGTTGGGGCCCGGGCCGGGAGAACCGACCAGCGTGGCCGAGGGATTGTAGGGGTCGAACTGGTTGCCGTTGTCGAGATAGATGTCGTACTGGTGCCCGTTCAGCCACACGCCGCTGGCCGCCACCAGGTGAATGATGTGATTGTTGTTGTCGTAGTTGAAGAAATAATCGACGCCCGGCGTGAGCAGCCGGCCGTCGTCGACCACGTCGACGCTGGAAGCGAGCACCGAAGCGTCGTAGACGCCGGGGCCCGTGCCGTCGCTGAGCTGAAGGGTGAACTCCGTCAGGTTTTGCCCGCGGATGAACACCGTGTTGGGCGCGGAGCTGAGGTTGTTCGCACTACGGGGCGAGGGGGCCAGCAGCGCGGCGGTCGGCCCGCTGGTGGCGGCGTGTTCAATGGCCCCGCGGTCGATGTAGACGTTGTTGCCCAAGCCGGGGAAGAGCTTGGGCGCGTTCGGATCGGCCACGCGCAACTGCCCGTACAAGTCGTAAGCCGGAGCGATGATCGGCGACGGGGCCACGCCCAAGGGCGCGGTGACCGACGTGATGGCGGTGCGGTCTTGCAGGCTGTTGATCGAACTGTCGATGGCGATCGAGTTCGACGTCAGATAAAAGTTGGCGGTCGTCGGGTTGGTGCTTGGACCGCGGAACGTGTTGGAAGCCGGCCCTTGAAGCTGCGTGAACGAGGCGGGCGTTTCGGCGAAAGCCCCCGTGCCGACGTTGCTGTTCGTGCCGTCGTTTTGATAGAGGTTTTCCCCCAGCACCTCAGGCGAGGCAAGGTTCTGCGACGAGTTGTCGACGCTGACGCCGGTCTTCAAGTTGACCAGCAGATTGTTGAGAATCGTGGGGCTGGCATTGTTGGCCACCTGAATGCCGATGCCCTGCCCGACGTCGCCACCCGCCGCGATATCGGCGCCGTAAATGGTGTTGTTCACGATCTTGCCGAAGGGCACGGCACCCGCGGCGGCGGCGGTGGGCGTGCCGGCGTAGTAGACGCCGGCGCCCGTGGCCGACACGCCGTAGATCAGGTTGTTCTCGATCACCACGCCGCGGGTGAGATTGTCGCTGTCCAACACCGGCGTGTTGACCACTCCGCCCGGAGAGGGGCCTTCCGCATACGGAATCACGGCGCCGCCGGCGGCCTGGGGCACGCCCTCGACGGTGATGCCGTTCTTGGAGGCGTTGCTGATCTGGTTGCCCGCCAGAATGATCTCGCCCTGAGGCCGCGGCACAGTCACGTCGCCCAGCACGCCCGGGAAAGGCACGTAGGGGCCGTAATTGCTCGCCACGTCGAACTGGCCATAGTTGATCACGTGATTGAGCGGTTCGACTTCGATCGTGCCGCTGCCGCTGGCGAGACCTCCCACCGCCGCGGCGATCGTCACGGACCGCGCGATGTCGGAAACGAAATGGTCGATCGCCGTGATGCTGAACGTGGCCGACGTTTGGCCGGCGGGAATGGTCACCTGGGTCGCGGCGCCGACGCTCGCCGCCGGATCGCCCGCAATCGACACGGCCTCGGGATCGGAGTTGACCAGCGTGACGACCATCGGATAGGTCGCCGGCGTGTTGCGCGTGACCGTGGCCACGTACGTCGCCTGGCTCGTGCCGCCCACGATGACCGCGCCGGGCGTGATGTTCACGGAGAGCGCGGGAGTGTCATTGTCGGAACTGGTGTTGGGCTCGGAGGTTTGACTGTCGGGCAAAATGTCGACGGCCGCGGAAATCGGGTTCAGGTTTCCGCCCGTCGCGGTGAAGATGACCGTCGAGGGGTACTCGGCCACGGCCGAGTCGAGCACCGTGACGTCCACGGTCACCGACGATTGTCCGTCGGGGATGACAACGCTGGTCGGCACGGTGGCCAGCGTCGGATCGCTGCTGGTGAGCGAGACGGTCACGTCGCCCGAGGTCTGGCCGTCGCGGGTAATGGTCAGCTCCTTGGGTTTGGTTCCCGCGTCGTCAGGCAGCGGCGATGTGCCGCCGGGACTGACGCTGACGGTCAGGTCGCCGACGGCGCTGGCGATGAACGTGCCGCGGCCCATCGTGCCGGCCACCAGCAACTGTTCGCTGGCAACGTATTCGAGGCTATAGACCGGAACATCGGGCAAGCCGATGGCATAGCGCTGCCAGGTCGCCGAGGGCAGCCCGCTGTTCGGCACGGTCAGCGAGTAGACCCCGTCTTCGGTGCCGACGTAAAGCGTTCCGTTGGACTGGCCCGGCGCAAAGGCCAGGGAGAAGGGGCTGGTGGTGAGGGCGGTCAAGCTCCCCGCGCCGGTGCCCGTGATATTCGTGAAGGTATTTCCTCCATCCGTCGTCATCCAGATCCGCCCGTTGGCGTCGGCCACAAAGGCGCGCTTCCAATGGTCGGGATCGACGGTGATGGCCGTCACCGTGCCGCCCGAGTAGTTCGTGGCGTTCAGCAGCCCGTTGGCGGAGTCGCGCAGAAGCACTTGGGAGTTGGCGCCGACCCAAATCACGTCCGGGTTGTCCGTGGTGCCATAGGCCATCGGCGCCCCGGTGATGCTGTTGTTGGTGAGCGGGAACGTATTCGAAAGCACCTCGGTGAAATCGTTTCCACCGTCAAACGATTCCCAGACCGCGTCTTGGCCGGCGATGAGCATCCGCGTCGGATTCACCGAGTTGAGCACGATGGGAACGACGAAAGGAAAGATGTCGACCGCGCCCAAGAAGGTGTTTTGCGCCGGCACATAGAGAAATGGAAACGTCTGATTGATGACCGCGCCGCTGGCATTGTAGGTGGTAGCCGTCAGATCGCCCGGAAACAGATTGGTCGACAGATCGGCACTGGTGTAGCGGACCGATTGCGTCGGATTGCTGTTGTCGACGTTCACCGAACCGCCGTCGCCCTCGTTGCTTGGCGTTTCGGTCCAAACGACGTTGTTGCTCGCAGTTTGCTCGGGAGTGCCCGTGTCCTGGTTGCCGGCCAGCACGGTGTTGGTGAGCGTATCGAAGGCCACGTTGTGGCTCTCGCTCACCTGTAAGTTGCCGATCATCGAATACCAGTCGCCTTGCGGGCTGGTGGCGCTGGTGACCGAGGGGTTGGTGAGCCGATAAACGCCGCCATCGTCGACCTCCAGCAGGTTGCCCTGGCTGTCGAAGGCCAGATGCCGCGAGTCGGCGTGCGGGGCCGTGTTGGTGGCGGTGTCGTTGTTGGTGATCGGGGTCCACTGGCTGCCGACCGGTTGCGAGGCGTCGCCGCGGAACAGACGGCCCGTGTAGTTGGTGGCGCCGATCGAGTTGGGCCATTGGAAAATGCCGGGATCGCCCGGACCGGGCTGACGGTCGCCGCCGACGTAGACCACGTCCGGGTTGCTGGGATCGGCCGCGATCGAGAAGTGGATAATGCCTTGAGAACCCGGGATCGGTGACACGCCGTCGTCGGGCTGGAGTCCGTACGGCGTGCCGTTTTCGTTCGTCGAAGGCGTGCTCATCAACTGCCACGTGTTCGGCGCGGTTGGGTTCCAGGTGGCCGGCGTGGCCGAGAAATCGGGGCCGTCCGCGCGATACAAGTCGGCCAACTGCCCGTTCTCGACGTAGCCGAAATAGACGGCGTTGGTCTGGGCCGCGGCGTCGTAATGGACGGCGAAACGGACGTTGTCGTCGGCATTATCCGGCTGATTTGTGAACTGGTTCAAAGCGTCGGTCTGCATCGTCAGGTTGGCCGGCGTGATGTTGGTCCAGGTTAGGCCCCCGTTGTCCGTGGTGAAGATGCCGCCGTTGTTGTTCGGCGCCGCGGCGTTGTCGAGCGAGGCCACATAGAAGCGGTTCGGATCGCCGGCGTCACCCACCAGATCGGTCACGTCTCCGAACGGCAGGCCGCTGGGCTCCAGTACGCTGGTGAAGGTCGGCGAGACGACGGTGCCGGTAAGAGTGCTGGTCTTGACGGTGGCCAGGTACAGCCCGCCGCTGCTGGCGAAAGTGCCGAGAAAATTGGGAGCGGAAAAGCCGTTGGCGCCCGCCAGCAAGGTGGTCGTGCCGGTGGTCGGGTTGTCGCGTTCGGCCGCGCCCGAAATGTTCAGCCCTTGCAAGTTGGCCGGACTGATGTCGGTCCAGTTCGTGCCGCCGTCGGTCGAGCGAATCAGGCCGCTCAAAAAGCCGCCGGCGAAGCCAAAGGAGCTGAACCGTCCGATGCCGGCGATCAGCGTCGGATTGTTGTTGGCGTCGACGGTCAGGGCGTTGGTGTTGGTATTGATCGCGAACTGCAAGGAGCCGATCGACTGGCTCGGCAGCCGCTGGTTGCCGCCTACGGTGACGGCGGGCAGGTTGTCGGTCAACGGCGTCCATGTGGGCGCCGCGGTGTCGCTGGGGTTCGGATCGTAATTGGTCGTCTGCCAGACGCCGCCGTTGACCGCGCCAATATAGACCACGTTGGGATTGTTCGGATCGGGCAGCACCACCTCGACCGCGCCGGCGGCGGCGTTGCCGGCCTCGCCCGGCGCCTGGGCCGCCGTTTGCGACTGTCCGCCGGTGATCGGCGCCGGGCCTTCGGGAGTCCAGCTCGTGGTGCCGAACTGGCGGTCGCTGGCCGGCGGGCTGGGATTGTCGGTGACGGTCAGCGCGGCGCTGCCGCTGAGAAAACCGGTGGCCAGGGCCACGATATCCGCGGTCTGCAAGCCGCCGGGATGGCCCGTGACCCCGTCATCGACCGGCGTGACGGTGAATGTCGTGGAAACCCTGCTGCCGTCGGCCGGAATGGTGACGGTGGCCGGCGAGACCGCCGCGGCGCCCGGGTTGAGGCTTTGCAGGTTGATCGTCAGACCGTCGGGATAGACCGCCGGATTGAGCGGTCCGGTATTCAGATACACGGTGCCCGTAATCGGCGTCGTCGAGTTCTGCGCGGCCGACGTCGAGGCCAGCGTCACCGCCAGCTTGGGATAGACGGCCGGATCGTCGGTCACGTCCAGCGTGGTGGAGACGCTGTTATACGACGTCGCGGAGGCCACGAGTTGAACGGTTTGCGTGCCGTCGGCTTCCTCGCTGCTGGCAAACAGGCTGGCCAGGGACCCCGACAGCGTCTTCGGCTGTCCGGTGACCGTGACGGTAACCGAAGCCTGCCCGGCGGGAATCGTGAGCGTATTGCCGACCAGGTCGCCTCCCACGCCGGCGAGGGTCACGTTGGTACTGGGAGCAAAAGCGTTGTCGACGTCGTAAGCCGCCAGGGTGGCGGAGAGTGGATTTGTCAGATCGCCTTCGCGAGTGATGGTGATGGTCGTCGAACCGCTCTCGGCGATCGACGAGGCGTTGGCGGTCACCGTCAGGCGGTTGTAGTTGCCGGCGCTGCTCGTCACCTCGGCGACGTTGAACAGGTTGATGACGTTGATCGAGGGGTTGCTGAC
This sequence comes from Pirellulales bacterium, assembly GCA_035533075.1. Taxonomy (NCBI): domain Bacteria; kingdom Pseudomonadati; phylum Planctomycetota; class Planctomycetia; order Pirellulales; species Pirellulales bacterium. The sequence continues at coordinate 37,300 of DATLUO010000249.1, forward strand.
GCCTTGCGCTCCGTTCTGCGCGTCGGCGGCGCTCACGTTGACCAAGGTGGGATTGGTGTTGATGGCCACCACGATGGTGTCGGCCACTTGCTGGGCGGTGCTGGCGGCCGTGTAGTAGACGCCCACGTTTCCGGCCGACGCCGACGCCGAGGCCGACGCCGAGCCCGAGGCAAAGGTGGCGGGCGTGGCGGGCGAAACCAGCAAGTCGGCGGTGGACTTGCTGGTGATCGTCACGCTGGCGGGCGCGGCCGTGAGCTTGCTGATCGCCTGGCTGATGGCCGCCTCGATGTCGGCGGCGATCGTGGCGGCGTTGTCGGTCGGCTGCACGATAATCGGCGTCACGCCCGACGCCGGCGTGGCCGTGGGCGTGACCAGCTCGAAGGTGATCGTCGCTCCGCCCGCGCTGAGCGTGAATTCATCGTTGTGGGCGCTGGCCGCGGCGCCGGTCAAGGCCGGTGCGGCGACCACTTGCGGCAACTCGACGAACTGGAAGGTCACCGCGTGGTTGCCGTCGTTGAGCGTGAACGTCTGACCGTTGGCCAGCGCCGCTCCGGCCGTGGCCAACAGCGAGTACTGATCGGCGAAGCGCGCGTTCGTGTCGTACGACTTGGTGAGCGCGATGTCGGTGCTGAGTCCGTCGATGGTTTGCCCGTACTCGGTGCCGCGGCGGATTTCGAGCTGGTAGGGACCGGTGAGCACCGACTGGGGCGCTCCCGGTTCGGGGTTGGCCGGCGCCGCGAAATAGCCTGTCGCGCCACTGGTCGCGTCGGTGACCATTTCGCCGCGTTCGGCGAAGCCGATCACCACGTCGTCGATGTACCAGCCTTCATAGTCGTTGTTCTCGGCGCGTTGCGCGCCGGCGCCCGGCTGGATCTGACCGCCCGTCATGCTGCCGAACCCGTTGCCGTAGACGTTCTGGTTGGCGTAGGGGTTGGCCGCGCCGGTGACGGCGTTGATCGCCAGGTCGGACGGGTTGAAGGTGGTGCCGGCGGTGCTGAAATCGAACCGCAACTGCAGGTTGCCCTGCCCGGCGTAATCGCTCAGGTCGATGCGCGCCTGGCGCCAGCCGGTGCCGGTGGTGACGCTGTCGAACAAGGGTTGCACGACCTGCAAACCGAAGCCGTTGTTGTAATACTGGCCGTATTGTTTCGAATCAACCGATCCGGTTTCGGCCTGGGCGCTTTGATAATAGGGCCGCTCGGCCTCGGCATTGGGATAGTTGGGCTGGTAGAGGTTGTTGGTGGCCAGCAATTGCCAGGTGGCTCCGCCGTCTTCGGAGACCTCTACGCGGGCGCTGTCGAGCATCTGGTTCAAGTCTTGGAGCGTGCTCTGAGCGTCCTGCGTGTTGAGGTAATAGTTGAAGTACAGAGCCGGCTGGTCGCTCGACGAGTAGTTGGCCAGGCTGAAGCTGTTGGTGGTCAACACGCCGTAGGCGCCGCCGGGTGTATTGTAATTCGGCTGATACGGTCCGCCGCTGGCCTCGTTTTTCCAGCCCTGGGCGATCTGTGGATTGGTGATGTAGTTTTCGGCGCCCGGCTGCGTCGAAATCGTTTTATTGTTGTCCGGATCTTCGAGGCCGAAATAGAAGCTTTGGTTTTCTTGGGCGGGCGGCGGAGCGTTGGGCGTCGCCGGATTGCGGCTGTTGTCGGGCGCGGTGTTGATGCCGTGTCCGGGGTCGGTGTTACGGTTCTGGGTGACGTGCCAAAGGTTGTAGTCGAGCGTCGAGAAGGCCAGGCCGGTGACGTCGAACGTTCCCTGCAAGGGCACGCTGCTGCTGAAGCTGGCGGGGCCCGCATTTGGGTCGTTGCTGGGATTGAAGATTTTTTGCAGAATACCATTCGTGTCGAAGGCGTAGAGCGAGGTTTGCCCGGTCGCGAAGGACGTGGCCGTCGAGAAGAGCATGTCGGCATACTTGCCGTTTTCGACGTCGGGCGGGCCGGCCGTCAGGCCCTGGAACGCAAAGGCGCCCACTTTGCCCACCAACGTCGCCGGGACGCTGATGTTGTTGATGCTGTTCACGCCGGTGAGGTTGATGCCGATCGTGTTGAGGTC
>DATLUO010000250.1 GCA_035533075.1 Pirellulales bacterium
GTTGCTGCCCAATCTGCCGCGTAGCCCGCGGCGGTAGTGGTTAGTGGTTTTCGTGGTTAGTGGCGAGCGGCGTAAGGTGGGGCAAGCGAGCTTGCGAGCGCTGGCCCACCGTAATCGGCCTGAACCCCGAACCCCGAACCCTGAACCCTGAACCCTACTAATATGAAAAAGGCGATACTCGCCCTGCTGGCGACGGCAGGGTTCTCTGCAAATGTGCTGAGCACAGAAACCGCCGTTCCGGTCGGCCGCAAGATCGACGAATTCACGCTGCGCGACTTCCGCGGCAAGCTACACGCCTTGTCCGACTTTGACGACCGACAGCTAGTGGTGGTGGCGTTTGTCGGCTGCGAGTGTCCGCTGGCCAAACAATATGCGCCGCGGTTGAAAAAGCTGGCTGACGAATTCGGCCCGCGCGGCGTGGCCTTCTTGGGGGTTGACTCCAACAGTCAAGACACCCTGACGGAGCTGGCCGCCTGCGCCCGGATTCATGAGATCGAGTTCCCGGTGCTCAAAGACCCTGGCAACGTCGTGGCCGACCAGTTCGGCGCGCAGCGGACGCCGGAAGTCTTCGTGCTCGACCGCGACCGCACCATCCGCTACCGCGGCCGGATCGACGATCAGTATCTCGTCGGCAAGCAGCGGCCCGAACCGACGCGGCGCGACCTGGCGGTGGCGCTCGACGAATTGCTTTCGGCCAGCGCCGTAAGCGTGCCGGCGACCGACGCGGTCGGCTGCCACATCGGCCGGGTACCCAAGCGCCAGGCGCAGGGCGAGGCGACCTACTCGAACCAAATCTCCCGGCTGCTCCAACAGCACTGCGTCGAGTGCCATCGCCAGGGCGAGATCGCGCCCTTTCCGCTTACCGACTATGCCGAGGTTGTCGGCTGGGCCGAGACCATGCAGGAAGTCGTGCATCAGGGCCGAATGCCGCCCTGGTTCGCCAGCCCTGAGTACGGCAAGTTTTCCAACGATGCCCGGCTGACCGACGACGAGAAGCGGCTGCTCGACGAGTGGGTGGCGGCCGGTTGCCCGGAAGGCGACCGCTCGCAGTTGCCCGAACCGCGGCAATTCACGGTGGGCTGGCAGATTCCGCAGCCCGACCAGACGGTCTACATTCGCGAAGAGCCGGTCAAGGTGCAGGCCGAGGGGACGGTGGCCTATCAGTATTACACGGTCGATCCGGGCTTCACCGAAGACAAATGGATCAAGGCGGCGGAGTGCCGGCCGGATAACCGCGGCGTGGTTCACCACATTGTGGCCTTCTTCGTGCCGCCCGGCGAGAAGCTGCGCGACGGCGTGCGGGGAGCAATGGTCGGTTATGCACCGGGCATGCCGCCCACATGCTTCGACGACGGCACGGCGATGTTCGTGCCGGCCGGCTCGCGCGTGATCTTTCAGATGCACTACACGCCCAACGGCTCGGAGCAGCTCGACCGCAGCTCGCTGGGGCTGGTGTTCGCCGACCCGGCCACGGTCACGCGGCGCATCGGCGGCGGGATGGCGGGCAACCGCTTCTTTCAGATTCCGCCCGGCGCCGACAACTTCGAGGTCCGATCGCACCACCACTTCGACAACGACGCGCTGCTGCTGACGATGACGCCGCACATGCACTTGCGCGGCAAGTCGTTCCGTTATGAAGCGGCGTATCCCGACGGCACTCGGGAGGTGCTGCTCGACATTCCGCACTACGATTTCAACTGGCAGTTGCGTTATCGGCTGGCCGAGCCGAAGCTGCTGCCGAAGGGCACGACGCTGGAGTGCATCGCCCATTTCGACAACTCGGCCGACAATCTGGCCAACCCCGACCCGACGAAGCCCGTGCGTTGGGGCGACCAGACCTGGGAGGAGATGATGATCGGCTACTTCAGTACGCTGCCGGTCGAGCCGAACGGCCCGGCGGCGAAAAAGTAGGGTGGGACCAGCGAGCTTGCGAGCGCCGGCCCACCGATAGCGACGTCGCTCATGGTGGGCCGGCGCTCGCAAGCTCACTGGCCCCACCTTACGCAAGGACGTAACCCAGCTCAGACCCGCGCGCGGGCGAAGGAACTTCGGAGCCGGAAGTCAGGCGGTTCTGACTTCCGTCTCCGAGTTCCTTCGCGATGCCCTCGCCCTTGTAACCCGTCGCCTATCACCTAATCCGTGCAATCGTCGGGCGACGACGAACGGTCATCCAATGGGCAGTGGTTGCCGGCGGCCGACTTGTCGGCGACGCGCGAGGCACGCTGATCGGCCACGCTCCGGGCGGCTTGCCGCAGGTCCGACGGGCTCAGCCGACGCAAATTGCTCAGGTCCGTGAGCGGCTTCAACACGCCGACAGCCCGTTCCACGGCCGGCTCAAACAGCATGACCTCCACCAGCCAGTGGCGGACGCGGTCGAACGACTGCACCGAGTCGACAAGCTGGTGCTCCAGGTCGCCCAGCGTTTCCAGCGTCTCCACGGCATCGGCCAAGTCGCCGGTCCGGGCAAGCAGGTGGTCCTTCAGCGTCACCAGCCCGTCGAGCGAGACCTTTGCCGGAGCGACCTGTTGCGACTCGCGCTCCAGCCGCAGGCGAATGGCGGTCAACTCCTTCAGAGCCGCGCTGGCCTCTTCGATTTGCTGCGCGTCGTTGCCGCAGAGGATCTCGTCCTTGAGTGCGGCCAGGCCCTGCCCCACATCGCGCGCCTGATCGACCTCGGGGGCCGAAAGCACGAGGTAGTCTTGCAGCGACTTCCACGAGCGGGCGACGTGATCGGCCACGGAGACATCGGCGGCCGAACTCACAAGCTGCTGCTGGATTGTCGTCCAGGAGCCGGCCACCTGGTGTGCCCGTTCGATTTCGGGGGCCGCGCTCACGAGCTGCTGCTGAATCGACGTCCATGAGTCGGCCACCTTCTTGGCTTGCGACACGCGATCACCCGATGCCAGGGCCGCGGCCTTCAACTCGGCCAGCGCGTCGATCGCGCGGCGCGCACTACTGGCCTGCGAAGCCGCGTTCCGGGCCACTTCGCCCAGACGCACGACTTCGTCCAACGTGCTGCGCGCGGCCACGACGTTCTGATGTTGGGCCGCGATCTTCCGCTGCAAGCTGTCGAGCGCCTCGACGGCCTTGAGCACGTCGGCCGTCTCTTGCTGGGCGGCGAGGGCCTTCTGCTCCAGCTCGGCAAGGCCCGCCAGCGATTGCTCGGCCTCCCGCGTGTCGGACTGCTGAGCGATAAGCTGCGATTGCAGGGCTTCGATTTTTTTCAGGGCGTTCTCGGCAAGCTCGGCCCGCTCGCCCTGTTCGGCCAACGCGCTGAGCAGCTCGTTGGTCTGGGCCACGCCGCCCCGCTTGCCGACCAGCTTGCCGACGTTTCGTTCCAGTGTGGCGACCTGGCCTTCGAGTCGGGCCAGCTCACCGGCGATGGGGCGTGTGGCACCGAAGTAGACCACAACGAGCCCCAAGGCCAGTCCCGCGCCGAACCAGGCCCAGCCGCGGGAATCGATTTGTTGGTTAAGTTCTTCGCCATCCTTGGCGGAATGCGAATCCGTTCGCTCGTGTAAAGTAGCCAACGTCAGTTCTCCTAGCAAAGTGGCTAATAACCCGCCAACCGTAGCATCGCCCATGACTGGGCCAGTCTTCCGTATCGGAAAATCAACCGCCGCCGATGTAGCTTTTGTGGAACCTTCAAGTTTCCCGGACTGCCACGCGCCCGACTTGACCAATCCGACGATTCTGATGTATGATTTTGAGCGATCAAAAATTCTTTCGATGCTTCAAAGTCCCATGCTGCCGGCGAACAAAGATATCTGCGCGATGCGCGAGATGACGTGCTCCACGCTCCTGTTGGTGCTGGTGGTTTCACTGACCGGTTGTCACGAACAGGCCGACGGCGCCGCCAATGTCGGCCAAACGGCAACGGCCGCCATGCACTTTAGCGGCAAGTATCCGCTCCGCGTCGTCGTTACGACCGGCATGGTCGCCGATCTGGTCGGCCACGTGGGCGGTTCGTTTGTCGAAGTCACGCCGCTGATGGGTGAAGGCGTCGACCCGCATCTCTACAAAGCGTCGACCGGCGATGTCGCGCGATTGGGCGAGGCGGACGCCGTTTTTTATTCCGGCCTGCACCTGGAAGGCCGCATGGGCGACGTGCTGTCGCGGCTGGCAAATCGCAAGCCGACGTTTGCCGCGACCGACTTGCTCGACCGCGATCGCCTGCTCAAAGTCGGGCCCGAACAGTTCGACCCACACGTCTGGTTCGATGTGGCGCTCTGGTCCGAATGTTTGACGCAGGTCGAGCAGGCCCTGGCCGGCTATGATCCTCCTCACGCAGCCGACTATCGCCGGCAGGCCGCGGTCTATCGCGATGAGCTTGCCTCGCTCGACGCCTGGTGCCGCGAGCAGATGGCCGCCATCCCCACCGAGCGCCGCGCGCTCGTCACGGCACACGACGCCTTCCACTACTTCGGCCGCGCCTATGACATCGAGGTCGAGGCAATTCAGGGCATCAGCACACAGGCCGAAGCCGGCGTGAGCCAGATCAATGACCTGGTCGATCTCATCAGCCGGCGAAAGATCAAGGCCGTGTTCGTCGAGACGAGCGTCAGCGAGCGAAACATCCGGGCACTCGTCGAGGGGTGCGCCGCCCGTGGCCATCGCGTCGAAATTGGCGGACAACTCTTTTCCGACGCGATGGGCAAGCCGGGCACGCCCGAAGGAACATACATGGGTATGGTGCGGCACAATGTCGAGACCATCAGGCGGGCCTTGCAATGAATGAGGCTACCGAGCACACTTCACCGGCCCGAGGCGAAGCGGCTTTAGCCGAATTGCCCGGCGCGGCGCCGGCACGGGCTGCGAATTCAACTTCGCCCGTGCTGGAAATCCATGACATGACGGTGGCCTATCATCGTCGGCCCGTGCTGTGGGACGTCGACCTGACGATCGAGCGGCCGAGCCTGGTCGGCATCGTCGGGCCCAACGGTGCCGGCAAGAGTACGCTCATCAAAGGCGTGCTGGGACTGGTGCCGATCGCCAGCGGCCGCGTGACGCTTTTCGGTTTGCCCGCCGCCAGCCAGCGGCAGCTCGTCGGCTATGTGCCGCAGCGCGAGAGCGTCGATTGGGACTTTCCGGTGAGCGTGCTCGACGTGGTGCTGATGGGCACCTACGGCCGGCTGGGTTGGTTCCGGCGGCCGGGGAAGGCCGAGCGTGAGTGGGCCATGGAATGTCTGCGGCACGTGGGACTGGCCGACCTGGCGCGGCGGCAGATCGGCCAACTTTCCGGCGGCCAGCAGCAACGGACTTTCTTGGCACGCGCGCTGGCGCAGCGGGCCGACGTTTATTTCATGGACGAGCCGATGGCCGGCGTCGACGCCGCCACCGAGCGCGTCATTTTCTCGCTGCTGCGCGAGCTGCGCGAGGCCGGCAAAACCGTGCTCGTCGTGCATCACGATCTGCGGACCGTGCCCGGCTACTTTGATGAGGTGGCCCTGCTCAACATGCGGCTGGTCGCCAGCGGCCCGACGGAAAAAGTCTTCACGCCCGAAAATCTCCGCAAGACCTACGGCGGTCGGCTCGGCATTCTGGAGGCCGCCGGCCAGGCGCTGGCCGAACAACAACGCAGCGTATGATTACTAACCACAACGCCTGTTCGCCGTGGACGCACGGACGCTTTACGGTTGGTTCCGCAACTTCACTTTTGATACAATGCGAATACCATGACCGTGCCCTTAGCAAAAGCACTCGAACAAGCCGATCTCGATGCGGGAAACATCTACCGTTGCCGTGTCAAAGGCCGGTGGGTTGAAGTGCGCGTTTTCGCAACCGAGCCGCCCGCGTTTGCGAAACCATTTGTCGTGTCGGATGTGATGATCGATCCATGGGTGGGGTTGCCGGGAGTAAGCTTCCTGCGTCGTTGCTCGGCCCGCCACGGGCTCGATTTCTCGTTCGATGTTCCGAGCGTCCCAACGGATTCGGGAGCATGCTCATGACGGCAAAGGAAGCGGTTCTCGAGTTGTTGAAGAGAGAAAAGGAACTCGGTGATGCTGCGGCACAAGGCGTCGACGAGATTCGTCGCGAATGGCTGCTCGCCCTCGCCGAATTAATGGCTCAAATTCGGCAATGGTTAAAGGCGGCCGAACAGGAAAAACTGCTGCAAGTCGAGGAGTACACGGCTTCTCTTCGAGAGGAGGGATTAGGAAACTACGATGCGCCGGCGTTGAAGATTGTTACGCCGCGCGGGTTCGCGCTTAACATCAAGCCGAAGGCACGGTTTGTCGTAGGCGGCATGGGGCGCGTCGATCTTGATGCAATGCCGAAGTTGCGCATCCTTGTGCGGAAAGATCGCACGACGTGGCAGGTCGCGAAACAGACCGGCGATCACGGGTTTTGGTCGTTCGCCGACTTGGACGAAAACTCGTTCTGGCAGGCGCTGAATGAGTTGATGATGTAGAAAAGGCCGTCCCAGATGACCGTTACCTCGTATTGGCCGCAGCCTTTCCTGATCCTCAATTACTATCGACAGTCGCTCGAATCGCTCGACTTATTAAAACGCCACGTTCTGGCTGCGCTGGTCGACGGTCAGGTCATTGACACGACACTAACCGCGTCTTTCCGCTCTATGACGCCGGCGGAAGTCGATTCGTCCATCGGCCAACTTCGCGATGAGTTGCACCACGCGGTGGTCCTGATGTTGGTCGCGGCATTCGAGGCGACATTGCAAACGGACTTGCGAGCGCGTCTTTCCAGGAAAGGAAAAGACGCCGCGTCCCGGCGCTTCCGCAAGCTCTGGCACTCTCGTTACAAACGTCGAGGCGCCGACGAATGGGTCAGAATCGAAGCGATCCTCGACGTTTGGAAAAGCGTCATTGGCAGGGCAGATATCATCGGCGATTTCAAGCAGCTCGTGATGTTCCGTCACTGGCTCGCCCACGGTCGCTACTGGGTCCAGAAGAGCGGCTTATCCAACGATTTCGATCCGTTTGACGCCTGGGAGCGCGGCAAAGCTCTCTTCGACACCCTTCCCGGATTTGCACCGTTGCCTCAGTCTCATTAACTCGCCTCCGGAGCTGTATGATTCCCTACAACACCTCCATTGTCCTGGCGGGCACGAGTTTGCTGGGCGCGGCATCCGGGCTGATCGGCACCTTCGCACTGCTGCGGCGACGGGCGCTGCTCGGCGACACGCTGGCCCACGCGGCGCTTCCCGGTCTGTGCCTCGGTTTTCTTCTTTGGGGCGACCGCAGCCTGCCGGTGATGCTGGCGGGCGGACTGCTGTCGGGCGTGGCGGGCATCGGCGTCGTGGCGGGCCTGCGGCGATTCACGCGCATCAAAGACGACGCGGCGCTGGGCATCGTGCTGAGCGTGTTCTTTGGCGGCGGCCTGGCGCTGTTGAAATACATCCAAACGCAGTCCGTGGGCGGAAGCCGGGCCGGCATCGACCACTACATCTTTGGTTCGGCCGCCGGCATGATCGCGGCCGACGTCAAGCTGATCGCGGCGGTGGCGCTGGTCGGCATGGTCGCGGTGGTCCTGCTGTACAAAGAATTTCGCCTGGTGACGTTCGACGCCGCGTTTGCCCGCGTGCAAGGCTGGCCCGCGCTGCTGCTCGATTTTCTGATCATGCTGCTGGTTTCGGTCACCGTGATTATCGCTTTGCCGGCGGCCGGCGTGGTGCTCACCGCGGCGCTGTTGATTCTGCCGGCCACAGCCGCCCGGTTCTGGACGGACCGGCTCGGCGTCATGCTGGTGTTGTCCGCGCTGTTCGGTGCCATCATCGGGACCGCCGGCACGTTCGTCAGCGCCACGGGCAGCCGTCTGCCGACGGGGCCGACCATCGTCCTGGCTGGAGCGGTCGTTTTCCTGTCGTCGATGCTCTTCGCCCGGCGACGCGGGCTGATCGCCAAAGCCCTCGCCGAGCACCGTTCGCGGCGGCGCATCGACGAGCAGAAACTGCTGCTCGCCATGGGTGCCATCACTTTCGAGCGCGACGCGTCGTCGTGTACCTCGGCAGGCCTGCTGATCCAAACGTCGTTGCCCGTGGGCCGTTTACGAACGCTGTTGCGTCGGGCGGAGATGGAGGGACTGCTTCGACGCTTAGACGTGCAAGACAGCGAGTCGTGGCAACTGACCGAGTCCGGCCTGCGCCGCGCCGCCGCTGTGGCCCGCGCGCATCGGCTGTGGCGGTTGTTCCTCACCGAGTATCCCGAATCGGTTTCGCTCTTCAGCGATCTCGACATCGAGAAGATTGACGAACTTTTACCGCGTGAAGTATTAGCAGTATTGGAAAACGCGTAGGGTGGGACCAGCGAGCTTGCGAGCGCCGGCCCACCGGGGTCAAGGCGTTAGGCAATAGGCGTTGGGCACTATTTGAAAACCTAACGCCCAACGCCCATCGCCTAACGCCTGCACCGCTATGCCGACGCGAGCATAACTGACAAACCGACATGAACCAGGCCTTCTGGACCATTACCGTGGCCGCCGTGGCCAACCTGGCGTGCGCCCTGTTGGGGTGCTATCTGCTGCTGCGCCGCTTGAGCCTGCTCGGCGATGCCGTCAGCCACGCCGTGTTGCCGGGCGTCGTAGTCGGGTTTTGGATCAGCGGCAGCACGTCGTCGGCCTGGATTTTCGTCGCCGCCGTGGCAGTCGGCCTTCTCACCACGTTCTTGATCCAACTGCTGCACGGCTTTGCCCAGGTGGCCGAAGACGCCAGCATGGGCGTGGTGTTCACGTCGCTGTTTGCCCTGGGAGTGGTGATGCTGGTCAAGGTCGGGTCGCGCGTCGATCTCGACGTCGATTGCGTGCTCTACGGACTGATCGACGCGGTTTCGCTCGATACTCGGCCGGTGTTCGGCTATCAGGTGCCGCGGGCGCTGTTTTCGCTGGCCGGCGTGCTGGCGCTCACCATGCTGTTCATCGGCCTGCTGTGGAAAGAGCTGAAACTGGTCTCGTTCGATCCGCGGCTGGCCACGTCGATGGGCTATAGTGCGACGCTCGTCCACTACTTGCTGATGGCGGTGGTGGCGCTGGCGATCGTGGCCGGGTTCTACGCGGTCGGGTCGGTGCTGGTGATCGCGATGCTGATCGTGCCCGCCGCCACCGGGCACCTCCTCTCCGATCGTCTGGCCGGCATGATGGCCTGGGCGGCCGTGGTCGCCGTTTCGTCGGCCGTCGTGGGCTACTGGGGCGATCTGCGTTTCGACACCGGCATGGCGCCGATGATGGCGATGGTCGCGGGAGCGGAATTCACGGCGGCGCTCTGTTTCGCGCCGCGGCACGGCCTGGCAAGCCGGGCGCTGCACCGCCTGGCCCTGGCCATGCGCATTGTGTACGAAGACGTCATTGCCATGCTCTACCGCGCGGACGAAGCCGACGAAGTCCGTGCCGGAGTCTCGTGGCGTCGTTGCGTGGTAGCGGGCGGGGGCGGCTGGCTGGCCCGGCTGGCCGTGCCGCTGCTCTGGTGGCGCGGTGCGGTGGAGCGGCTGCCCGAAGGCCGCGTGCGGCTGACTTCGGCCGGGCGGCAAGCCGCCGAATCGCTGGTGCGTTCGCACCGCTTGTGGGAAGCCTTTCTCGGCGAGAACTTCGAATTGCCGCTCGACCACTTGCACGAATCGGCCGAGCGCGTGGAGCACTACATCGGTCCCGCGCTGCAAGAGCAGCTTGCCAGCGAGTTGCATCAACCCGGCCGCGACCCGCACGGCAAAGCGATTCCCGGCACGAAGGAGCCGGCGTAGGCGGCAGCGAGGGAGAGACGGAGCGAGGGAGAGACGAAGAGAAGGAGAGACGAAGAGAAGGAGCGATCGGCGATTGACTTCGCAATCCGCAATGCCTCTGAGTCTCTCCGTCCCCCCGTCCCGCCTTCCCCCCGTCCCGCCTTCCCTCCGTCCCGCCTTCCCTCCCTTGCTCCGTCTCTCCCCTGCGGCTGCTCTTGGCGGCCGGGCGAGGAGGAATTACGTTGATGGAAGTACAAAGCGGGCGCACCGACCATTGCCGACGGCTTGCCGTGGCCTTTTGACGAAAGGAGTCTGAAATGTACTACGGATGGAAACCTTACGTGCCGGTGGCCCGGCGTCGGGCCAATGCCGCCCGCGCCGCCAAGCAGCTTTCCAAAAAGCGCGGCCGCGAGTTGCAGCCCATCACCATCGACGGCCGCAAGATCGCCCGCACGTTCTGGGGCGAAGCCTGGTGCGACAGCCTGGAGAACCATAGCGACTTCGAGAACCGCTTGCCGCGCGGACGAACTTACGTGCGCAACGGCTCGGTGATCGATCTCGATATCGCCCGCGGACATATCGACGCGCTGGTCAGCGGTTCCGAGATTTACACAGTGAAAGTGGAGATCACCGGTCTCGAGCCGGCCCACTGGAAGCAGCTCAAAAGCGAATGCTCCGAGTCGATCGATTCGCTGCTCGACCTGTTGGCCGGACGTTTTTCCGACGGCGTGATGCGGCGGCTGACCGATCCCGAACGCGGGCTGTTTCCGCAGCCCAAGGAAATCAAGATGTCGTGCAGTTGCCCGGATTGGGCGGTGCTCTGCAAGCATGCGGCGGCGGTGCTCTACGGCGTCGGCGCGCGGCTCGACCAGGAGCCGCAGCTTCTCTTCTTGCTGCGCGGCGTCGACCACGCCGAGTTGGTGAGCGAGGCCGTGTCGGACGGGAACCTCGAAAGCGCCCTCAGCGGCTCGGGCGATGCGTTGGCCGGCGAAGACCTGGGCGCCATGTTCGGCATCGAGCTTGATACCGGGGCCGCCAGCGAGACAAAAGCCAAGCGCGGCCGCCGTGCCACTTCGACAACGCGCCCCGCAACCAAGGCAAAGCCGGCCGGCAAGAAAAAAGCCGTCGAGGAACAATCGCCGGTCCTGGTCATCGAGAAGCCCGCCGCGAAGAAGTCCCGGTCGGCCAAGAAGCCGGCCGTGGCCGGAGCCAAGCGCAGTGGGCCACCCGAGTCGAAAGCCGTCGCGGCTCCTGCGGCATTGCCGGAGAGGAAAAAGCTGGCCCGGCGACCAAAGGCCGTCACAGTGAACCCGTAGCGCTCGGCAAGCTTGCGCGGTGCGCAAACGACGAAACGAGCTGCGTCCCGATTTCCTGTTCGATTTTCCGGTTGATGGGCGTTATAAGCGCTCCGTGCGCCGGAATCCGGATTACGTGCTGCTGGATTCCGGCCGATGGGAGTTTCAAGAGGCGGATACGGTACTTGAGTTGACGCCAGACGATTCCGGCAGAGAACCAAGCCGGTGGTCGGTGCTTTCTGTCGCTACATGCGAGACCTCGAACGTCTTACTGGTGCTGCGCCAGGCCATAGTCGCGAGCCGCAACCTACCGGTGCTGTTCTATCGAGTCCACGGTAACGGGCGCGGCTACGGAACCGACTGGGAGAAAAGACTGGCCGCTCGTCAGGCGTCTCCAGACGATTCTGTTGATTAGACTGACGGACTACCAAATCGCGCCTTCGCGTCGCCAAAATCTGGGTGCCATTCAGGAGCCGACCAAACCTCATGTTGTCGATTTTTTTCAATCATGGGTTTGAGAGCACAGTCCAAAAGCGCCCATCAGGACGAATAATGTAGGTCACCGCGCCATCGTCGAACGCTATCGCCGGTTCACCCGCGAAGGTCGTTCTCCTGCCGCCACCGTTCGCGAAACGATCTCTTTGACTCGTTCGATGCCACTCCTCCCCGGCGACAGGATTTCCTCTTTGGTTCCGCCTCGATGGCGAATCTAGTCAATATGCCTCCTGACCTTCTTTGGGAAGTTTTGGCCGAATTCAAGTGGCCCACTAGGAAATGCGTCTGGCCCTCCCGCGTCAGCTCCACTCATGGTAACTCGTTATAGTCGCCAGCCGACAAACCAGCAGCCTCAGTGATACCACTTACCGAGATCGACCGGCTCGACGCCGGTCCCTGACGCGACCCATTCGCAGCCGCCCCTTTTCGACCTCGCTCTGCCGCGGTATCTTCGGCGGGTATGACATTACGGATTGCCGTCACACCGGCCGGGCGATTGCTGGCCGAAAGCGACGAAGAAGTCGAACACAAACTGGCCGCCCAAACCGCCGAGGAAATTCGGCAAGCCTTCGCCGGTTCGTCGGCCGAAGGACTGTTTCAACTCGCCTCGCGGGCACTGGCCGAGCAGCTTCCGGCGTCGCTCGTGTTTTGGCGCGACTTCGCCGCGAAGTTCTTTCACGCGCTGTGTGGCCTGAGCGACGAGGCCTGGAAACGCGCCGCCGGCAAGCATGATGCGGCCATCGCCCCACCCGACGAGACGCAGATCGATGAGTGGCTGGCAGCCGCACCACCGATGCGCGGATTGGAGTACGTGACGCGCGATGTGCTGAGGACGCTGTGGCACGAGCTGACCGAGCTGGTGCTGGCCCGGGCCACGGAGTTTGAGGGTGGACCGCAGGCGTTTTTGCGGTCGGTCAATCCGGTCTGGCAGTTGCTCGGCCGCGTCACGTTTCACCTGGCGGAAAACAAACGCGATCCGGCCCGCCCGTTCGCCTTTTTGGCCACCTACGCGAACCGCGTGTCGGCCGGGGCCAAACTCAAGCACCTGCCGCTGGCCGAGGCGCTCAAGCAGTACGCCGGCGAAAAGAATCAAGACCGCCTGACCGCATTGTTGGAGCCGGTGCGGCAGGCCGCGCAATCGAGCGCGCTGGTGCGCGAGCTGCTCGACAATCGGGCGTTGTTTCAGCCGCAAGCCTGGTCGATCGGGCAGGCGCATCGTTTTCTGAGCGACGTGCCGCGGATGGAAGAGAGCGGCCTGGTGGTGCGCGTGCCCGACTGGTGGAACGCGCGGCAGCCGCCGCGGCCCGAGGTGCGGGTGCGAATCGGACAGCAGGCGGTCGACCGGCTCGATATGGACAGCCTGCTCGACTTTTCAGCCGAGCTGGCCCTCGACGGCGAGCCGCTCACCGAGGAAGAGCGCCAGCAGCTTCTGGCCGCCAGCGAGGGGTTGATTCTGCTGCGCGGCAAGTGGGTCGAAGTCGATCAAGACAAGCTGCGCGAAGCCCTCGATCATTGGCGCGAGCTGGAGGGGCAATACGCCGACGGCATCGACTTTTTGCGTGGCATGCGGTTGCTGGCCGGCGCCTCGCTCGAGGGAGACGGCAACGGCGAGCTGGCCACGGCCGACTGGAGCCACGTGACGGCCGGCGACTGGCTGCGCGAGGCGCTGGCCACCATGCGCGATCCGAACCGCGTCACGCAGTGCCAGCCCGGCCGCGACCTGCGGGCCAACTTGCGACCCTATCAGGCCGAGGGCGTCCGCTGGCTGTGGTTCATGACCCGGCTCGGCCTCGGCTCGTGCCTGGCCGACGACATGGGTCTGGGCAAGACGGTGCAGGTGATCGATCTGCTGTTGCAACGTAAACGCGAGGCAGTTGATTTGTGGTGCGGGCGTCCCGCCCGCTCCGAAAAAGCAGGCGGGACGCCTGCACCACAAGTTCGGCCCAGCCTGCTCGTCGTGCCGGCTTCGCTGGTCGGCAATTGGAAGCAGGAACTCGAACGCTTCGCCCCCACGCTACGGGCCTTCTATGTGCATCGTTCGGAATGCGACGCGGAGACCTTGGCACGCGTGGCAAAGGATTCGGCCGCCGAATTGGCCGGCTACGACGTCGCCGTCACCACCTACGGCCTCGTTTCGCGGCTGGATTGGCTGCGAGAGTCGCAGTGGCAGCTTGTCGTACTCGACGAAGCGCAGGCCATCAAGAACGCTTCGTCGGCCCAGACCCGCGCGGTCAAGCAACTCCGGGCCGCCGGCCGCATCGTGCTCACGGGCACGCCGGTCGAGAACCACTTGGGCGACCTGTGGTCGATCTTCGACTTTTGTTGTCCCGGCCTGCTCGGCTCGGCCACGCAGTTCAAGCAGTTCATCAAGCGGCTCAACAAGCGGCAAGACAGCCAGGCCTTCGCCGGGCTGCGGCGGCTGGTGCGGCCCTACATTCTGCGGCGGATGAAGACCGACCCGGCGATCGTGCCCGACTTGCCGGAAAAGACCGAGATGAGGGCGGAGTGCGGGCTGGCGAAGAAGCAGGCGGTGCTCTATGAGCGGACCGTGGGCGAGCTGGCCAAGCGGCTGAAATCAGCCGACGGCATGGCCCGCCGCGGGCTGGTGTTGTCGACGTTGATGCAGCTCAAGCAGATTTGCAATCATCCCTCACAGTATTTGGCCGAGACGGATTTTCGCCCGGCCGAGAGCGGCAAGTTCGAGCGGCTGGCGCAGATCTGCGAGCCGATCCGTGAGCGGCAGGAACGCGTGCTGGTGTTCACGCAGTTTCAGACGCTCACCGTGCCGCTGGCCGCGTATCTGGCCGAGCTGTTTGGCCGCTCCGGCCTGGTGCTGCATGGCGGCGTGCCGGTCGGTAAGCGCAAGGAGTTGGTGCGGGCCTTTCAGCAAGACGACGGGCCGCCGTTCTTCGTCGTTTCGGTAAAGGCCGGCGGCACAGGCTTGAACCTGACGGCGGCCTCGCACGTGGTGCATTTCGACCGCTGGTGGAACCCGGCCGTGGAAAATCAGGCCACCGACCGCGCGTTTCGCATCGGGCAAAAGAAGAACGTGCTCGTTCACAAGTTCGTCTGCCGCGGCACCGTCGAAGAGCGCATCGACGCCATGCTGCGCGACAAGCAGCAGCTCGCCGACCAGGTGCTCAGCGAAGGCGGCGAGACGGCCTTGACGGAGCTAAACGATGACGAACTTTTGAAGTTCGTCTCGCTCGATCTGGAACGCGCAACGGCGGAATAAGACCGACGTACGTCAACTGACGCCGGGCGCGATTGACTTAAATCTATTGGCCGACCTAGAATTGGATGGTTGGCTCGGCTATGGTCAAAAGCCAAGGAGCCAGCATGACGGTTATTACAGGCGAGGAACGGGACCGCTATGTCGCTGTATTGGCGGACTGGCCGTTCGTGAATATCGTCGTTTGGGAAAAAGACGATCTGCGCAAACTGGACGAGTTTCTCCCCGACTATTCGCCGCAATTCGTTAGCGAGCTGTTGTACGAGCACGCCGCAAGCGGTGGAGAAGTCCACCGAAAGAACGAAGACCGCGATCCGTGGAAGGACGAGTGGAAGTTTCATTACGACGTGATTCTTCCTATTGCCGGGAAAGCTTTCTACGTCGAGACCCGTTTCGACGAGCGTAAGCGAGACTGGCCGAAGGTTTTGATCGTCCACATCCACCCTCCAGGCAAACACTTTAAGTAATGTGGGGAAAGTAATGAGCAGTGCCGCGATGATCGCTTCCAAGCGACCTCCAGAACCGTTTCCCTGGCTCTGCCCGCGTTGCGGCCGGGAGACCGTGAATCCGGCGACCATCACCTACAAGACGACAAAGAAATATGAAGGCCGTGCGTACGATGTGGAGGCGCCGGGTGTTGTCGTCTTTGCGTGCAGCAACTGCGGGGAGCAACTCTACAACAATGAGGCAGGCGACCAGATCGGCAAAGCCTTCCGCGCGACGCTCGGCCTGTTGCAACCCGAGGAAATTCGAGAAGGACGCAAGACGCTGGGGCTAAGCAAACAAGAATTTGCCGGCAAGCTGCGGTTTGCCGAAGAGTCGGTGTCGCGGTGGGAGACGGGCGCGCTCGTGCAATCGCGGCATGCCGACACGCTCATCCGGCTTTATTTCGCATCGCCCCTGTTGCGGCAGTTGCTCGACGAGGTTGGCGAGTCGCCCGATTTTGGCCGGCCGGTGTGCTACGAACAGCCAGCCGCATCCGCAGAATCGCCGGCGCGGCCAATTCGCAACTTGATTCCGGATTAAACGGCCGATGAAACCCACTGCCGCAGGTCCGCCCGGCGCGCCCGCCGAGAACGCCGATGCCGCCAAGTCCGACGGACAGCAACCCCGCGCCGCCCCGCGCCCCGACAACCCGCGGCCTGCGCCGCGTCGCCGGCGGCGTCGAATTTGGCCGCGAACCCTGTTGCTGCTGATCCTGGCCGGGGCGGGTGCCGCGGGCGCCTGGTACTATCAATTTCGCCAGCCGCCGCCCGACCCCAATCGCCTCGCGCTGGAAGGCAACATCGACGTGCGGCAGGTGATCCTGTCGTTCAAGGTCGACGGGCGCATCGAGTCGCTCGCGGTCGATGAGGGCGACACCGTCACGGCCGGCCAGGTGCTGGCCACGCTCGACAAGCGGTACTTCGACGACGAGCTGCGGCTGGCCCGTGCCCGGCGAGACACGCAGCAGGCGACGCTGGCGCGGTTGGAACATGGTTCTCGTCCCGAAGAGATCGCCCAGGCGGCGGCCGCGGTGGCCGAGCAAAAAGCGGCCATGGACAACGCCCAGCTCCTTTACAACCGCGAGAAGGCGCTGGTCGACCGCGGCAGCGTCTCGCGGACGGAGTTCGACAACACGAAAGCCAGCCTCACCGAGGCCGAGGCCAGGTTGAAGTCGGCCCAAGAGACCTTGCGGCTGGCCGAGTTGGGGCCGCGGCAGGAAGACATCGACGCCGCCCGTGCCCAGCTCGCCGGTGAAGAAGCGAGCGTCAGCCAGGCCGAGCGCCGCCTGGCCGACGCCGAGCTGATCGCCCCGGCGTCGGGCACAATTCTGACCCGCGCCCAGGAGCGCGGCGCCATCGTCTCGCCGGGCGAAGCGATTTTCACCCTCACGCTCACTTCGCCCGTCTGGGTGCGCACCTACGTCAACGAGCGCGACTTGGGCCGAATTCGCCCCGACCTGACGGCGGAAGTTCGCACGGACAGCCGCCCCGACAAGCCCTATCACGGGCACATCGGCTTCATCTCGCCGACGGCGGAGTTCACGCCCAAGACCGTGGAAACCCGCGAGCTGCGGACCGATCTGGTTTACCGCCTGCGCGTGATCGTCGACAACGACGACGGCATGTTGCGGCAAGGCATGCCCGTGACGGTGACCGTAGATTTAAGTTCGCAAAAGTGAGGCTCGTCGAGATCGCGGAGCTAACCCCACCAATGGGCCAACTGTCAGATTCTGACAGTTGATCGGCTGTTCCCCGTCCCGCCGGCAAGCCAAGCGAAGATCATCGCGATCTAAAACACTTGTGAAAAATAAAAGGATTCAGCGTCATGGCCCGGCGGTAACACCAATTCGGACATGCCTTTACAGCCACGCGCGAACGCATCAACGTTGGCTTATAAAAGCTTTTAAGCCCGCTCGGTTTCCCTTCGCCGGTCGTTTGCCGGCTTCGCGCCCGGAGTCATCAGTAAGTTGTCAAAGACCCGCGGCGACGCTTGAGCGTCGCGCTACCCAACTCATCACGAATGGGCCGGCGTCGGAGCGCCGCCCTCGTGCTCATCGCCAGGCGATGTGTTCTCAGCAGCCGAGGCGGGCGGTCCGGCCGCCTTGCCGTCGGCGAATTACCCTTGCGGAAAAACGATCGCCCTTGTCAAAAACCAAAATCGTCTCCGGAGAATCCATGCCCTAAAGCCATTGCGCTACACAGGTTGCGGCAATGCCAATTCGGCCTTCGAAACCGTGGCCGCACCGGTAAATCTGGGGGGGAGGAGCGATTTTGGATTTTGGATTGGCGGTCGCCATCGCTCATTTTTCTGTCTGGTAATCTTTCTGTCGTTTATCTGTCGTTCTACCTCCTGACTGGCTTGGAACCGGACCGCGTTCGTTTCTCCCGCTATAAGGCAATACGCTTTTGCAGGCCCGAATTATCCACTCCCGCGCGAAAAAACTCGTCGGCCTTTGCCATCGTTTCCCTTGTTCTACCGCGCGGCTGGCTTGGGTTGGATCGGTCGCAGGCGTCCATGCATGTGGCTCCCGGTATTCTACCGCGCCGCTGGCTTGGGACCGAATCTTTTCGACTCACACCGCAGCTCGACGAACGCCGGCGCGCCGCTTCGCCAGCGCGGACAAAAGAATTGCTCAAATAACATGCACCCAGACGACCGCCATGCACATCGTTTGCGCAGCCGCCCAAAAACCCTCCCGTCAGGTTAACCGATGGGCAAAAACGCCGTGTTTCGCCGGTGTAGGCAAATTTACCTACACCGTGCGCGGCGCGCGGGTCGCGACAGCCGCCCGACGCCACTGCTCAATTCTTAGGCACGACTGACACTCTCCCAACCAACCGCCAACCTCTGACCGCTAACCACTAACCACTGACCACTGACCATTGACCACTAACCACTGACCACTAACCACTCTCTTTTCCTCCTCCAGTAATACGAATAATACGAAACGGCGCGGCCCAAAATTCCACCGGGGCCACTGTCGTGATGCCGCTGACGTGCTGCTCGCCCGGCGCCCCGTTCTCTGTTTTGACTCCGCGCCCGCCGCCGGGTAGCTTGACGGCAAGATCGTCATCTACGGGCGGTGGAGGAAGAGCGATGGCTGCGGGCCTGTTTCACACGCGGCGCGGAGAGGTCGGGCAAGCGGCGGCTCCCGTGCCGATGACCCGCGAAAGGCGACCGCAGCGCGCCTGGCTGCTTCCCGCCGTCGTCGCCACGATCTGCCTGGCGCCCTTCACGCCGCTGCTGCTCCCGGACGATCGCGTCATCACCGACAGCATCTTCTGCGACTACGGCTCGTTTCAACTGCCCATCCGCGAGTTCGCCCGCCAGGAATTCTTGAGCGGCCGCTTTCCGCTCTGGATTCCTTACCTGGGCTGCGGCACGCCGTTGCACGCCGGCCAGCAGGCCTCGCTTTGCCAGCCGATTCTCACTCCTCTCGTGCTCCTGCTCGGGGCGAATCACGGAATCAAGGTCTCGCTCTTCGTCCACTTGGCTCTGGCCTTCGCGGGCACGTACTGGCTGGCGCGTGATTTGTCGATAAGCCGCTGGGGCGGCTCGCTGGCGGGCGTGGTCGCTACCTGGGGCGCCTTCCCCGTGATGCACCTGATGGAAGGGCACGTCATCATCGTCGACGAATACGCGCTGGCGCCTTGGTTCTTGGTGAGCCTTAATCGCCTGCTGGCCACGCCGACGCCCCGCAACGCCGCCTTCTTGGCCCTCACAATCGGCTGCATGGCCGTCTCGGGCCAGCCGCAGATTCTGTATTACACTCTGCTGTTTGGCTTCCTGTGGGCCGCCGGATCGCTGGTTTTTTGCGGACAACGATCGTCGCCGCTCGTAGGGTGGGACAAGCTTGCGGAGCAAGCGCCGGCCCACCGTGAGAAAGGAAGAAGGCAGAAATCTTCTTCCGCCTTCATCCTTCTGCCTTCTGCCTTTTACAATGGTGGGCCGGCGCTCGCAAGCTCGCTTGTCCCACCCTACGGCTCTGCCGCCGCGTTTCGCATGAGGGTGATCGCCTGGGGCGCGGCGGCCTTGGCGTGCGGCTGCCTGCTCGGCGCGGTGCAGCTTCTGCCTTCGTTGGAATTGACGCTCGACGGACTATCGCAATCCGAACGGGGCAGGTCGGAATACGCCTCGCAGCACGCCCTCAACGCCATCGACTTCGCGCGGCTCTTGGTTCCCAACGCGATGGGCAATCCTCTCTGCGGACTCAAACGCTTTGACGAGGTCGATTTCGTTCACGAGCGCATCGGCTACCTGGGCGTCCTGCCGCTCTTGTTGGCAGTCTACGGCCTGACGCGCCGTTCTTGCGCGCGCTGGCAATGGGGCGCCGCGACGCTGGTGCTGTTCGGCTTGACGATCGCGCTGGGCAACAACACGCCAGCCTTCGGGCTGATGGGCCGCTCGATACCGGGCCTCACGTTGTTTCGCTGTCCGGGCAGGATCTTTTCGGTGCTGACGCCGCTCATCGCGGTATTGGCCGCGCGCGGCCTGGACGTGTGGGCCGAACGTTTTACCAACGTAAAGCTTCGCCGAACCCGTTCCCGTTTTCACACTAACCCGAAGCGCAAGCGAGGTTTTGCCGCCTTTTCGCGTTCCTCGCTGGCGCTTCGGGTTTGTGTACGGCGCCTGCGTACCGGGTTCGGCGAAGCTTTACGTCCCAAGGGCGGCATTCCGGCTGCTTGGCGGCTGGCCCTCGCCGGGTGCGCGATCTCGGCCTTGATCGCCTTCGGCGGCGTGGCCGTCTACCAGCGCTACGAGTGGAGCGGCTACGTCGACTACGCGCAGCGGCACGTTCTCTGGGAGCTCGCCGCTTCGGCGGCGACGATCGTGGTCGCGGCGGCCGTCCTGTGTACCTTGCCGAGACGGCTGCCGCCCGCGCTCTGCTGCTTGGCCGCCCTGGCCGCCACGATGCTCGACCTGGGCGATCAAACCCTGGGCAATTTTTCCCTCGAGCCGCGGCAAGCGGTTACCGCGCCATCTGTAGGGAACGGACTCCGTGCCGTTCCGGGTCCGCGCGTAGGGAACGGACTCCGTGCCGTTCCGGGACCGTCCAACGCTGACCTTGCCGACGAGACGGCCTGGGAAGGCCATCCTCCAATCCGTCTCGTCGTCAA
>DATLUO010000251.1 GCA_035533075.1 Pirellulales bacterium
AAGTAACTTGCATGTTCGGCCTCCTTGCCGCGGGTTGCCTGGGATGTTTGATGCACCACAGGTTTACCCGTTTTTGGCATGGAGGCCGATTTCAATTTGACCGAAACTGCCTCGCGAAAACCGCGAAACTTGAACTAAGGGTCGATGAGGAAACCTTCAACCGCTTGGCGATCCGCTTGAAGACTGGAGGGGTGTTGCTCGATCGCGATACGTGAAACGCAATTGGTCCCGTCGATGAACCGTGCCGAAGACGACACATCTGTCGAACTAGTCGTGCCCGACGATTTGATAACTCGGCTGGCGTCGTTGGGCGGAGACGCCCCGGCTCGTTTGATTTGTGTAATTGAATTGACGCGGTTCGACGCCGTGCAGCGCATAAGGCTATTGCCGCTGCTTTGGCAATACATTCTCCGCAATCGCGACAGTAACAAACTGGCTAGGCTGGCTGCGGTGGGATCGGCAATCCGGAAGTACATGGCGATGATGCCAATGGAGCGGATGGGGGAGCTCGCCGTATTGCTCGAGTCCGGACATAAATCGGTTTTGCCGATCGAACTCGAGATCGAGGTTGCGAAGATGATCTATCACAACTTTGAGGTTCATCCGCCGGCTGTGCCCGATCCTCATCCAGAGTTGGCAATACCGCTTTGGGACATGGCCCAAGCTTACGCGAACCCACGGTTGCTTATGCGCGACAAGCATTCGGCCGTTGCGTCGCTATCCATACAGGCAATCGTCGCGATGCGGAGTGAATTCGCAGCGCAAGCATTGCACACGGCCGTCACGAGTCCCTATCGCTGGTTCACCGAGATCGTCGCCGACAACCTCAATCGTTTACATGACCGGTGGAGCAACAAAAGTCCGGACGCTGCCGCATGGCTCGCGGCATTGCGAACGAACGAGCAGGTTGAAGTCTGACCTGAAGGGGCGGCGCATGCCAAGTTTTCGCGTCGGGGGATCAAGCGTCTCTCTCAGAGAATTCGACGTAGTGGGCGCCGACGGAATTCAGCCCCACTTTATCGTTCACACCGGGCTCGCTGAATCTGAATCGGACGCGACGCACGAGGCGCAAGCAGTCGCAGTTCTTGACATGGGCCCGCCGTTGCACGGTCGCGGCAGGGGTCCTACGATACCTGCGCATGCCGTGGGCCGCGCGGAGCTCGACTTCGGAGAAGTGCAAAAGATCAGGACATTTGTCGACCAGCACGCCGGTGAGCACTCGTCGTTTTTGCAACTGAGCAAAACGGATATCTTGCGTCCCCTCGCGATCCGCTACAGCCAGCCCAGGCAGAAAAACGTCGGGGGGGGCGAGGTCTGGAAAAATAGCTAAACTGTGTTGACTGGGAAGAATAGCCTGGTTAGTCTAGGTGCTACGCCCGGCGTGCTGGGGCGTCAGGTAAGCCCGCCAGCCCGATAATCGGCGGCCCACTTTAGCTGAGGTCTTCAATCATGGCAGCGTTCGCGAAGCCGTCCAGGCAATCCAGGGCAAAGCGAAGTCAACGTCGTGGTGGTCCGTCCAAGCCGTGCCGTCCGCTCTCCGTGCAACCACTAGAACGGCGATTGCCGCTCGACGCCAGCGGCGTTTCTCCAACGAGCATGTTCGTCGCCACCGCGTTCCAACAGGTCCTTGTGCGCGAAGTAGACCAGGCTTCGCTGACCTTCTTTTCCACCTCCTTGCAGGGCGGAGCGATGACCAGGCTTGCGTTCACCGAAACGCTGACCCATAGCGTCGAGTACTACAGCAGCGTCATCACCGACGACTATACGCAATTCCTTGGCCGTGCTCCCGACGCCACGGGCCTGGCTTTCTGGAACGGCCTCATGCAACAGGGGATGACCGACGAGCAGTTGGAGGCCCAATTCATCGGCACACCGGAGTTCTTCGATCATGCCGGCGGCACCAACCGGGACTGGGTCGACCGCATGTACTTTGACCTGCTGGGGCGGTCGCCCGATTCGCCGGGCGAAGTCGCCTGGGTCAATTTCCTCGATGCCGGCATGCCGCGCTCGCTGGCGGCATTCGGCTTCGCCAGCAGCGCGGAGCGCGAGGCAATCATCATTCGCAACGACTATCAGCTTTTCCTCGGGCGGCAAGCGTCTGACGGGGAAGTAGCCGGGTGGGTGAACCGGTTTCGTGACGGCATGTACAACGAAGACATCATCGCGGGATTCGTCGCTTCCGACGAGTCGTTTAACAATGACGAACATCAGTCCGGTCTGAATGGTGTGGGTCCAGGAGATCTCGGTTCCGCGAATCCAGGCTCTGTCAACATCGGTTCGATAAATATAAATATTGGTTCTATCAATATCAATTCGGGCAATATCAATTCGGGCAACGTCAATTCGGGGAATATCAATTCGGGGAATGTCGGTTCGGCCGGCCCCGGTGCGGTGGATGACGGCCATCCCCGTCCGCATGGCGATGACTGACAACCGTCGACGACGGTACCCTTCGCCGTAGCTGCCCGGCTCGGCGGGAGTCCGGTGGCTTGGCTACGACTCACCCCTGCACCACCGAATTCACCAGCGTGCCAATGCCGTCGATGGTGATGTTGACGATGTCGCCCGCCTTGAGGCGGAAATCGTCGTCGGGCACGATGCCCGTCCCCGTCAGCAAGATCGCACCATAGCGAAACGTGTTGTCGCGACCGAGATAGTCGATCAGGTCGCGAAATGTGCGGCGCATCTGCCCCGCGTTGGTCCGCCCCTCGAACACAATCGCGTGCCGGCGAAGCACGGCCAAGTGAATTCCGATGTCGGCCGGCTCCGGCATGGCCTGGGCCAAGGTGATGCAAGGCCCTAGCGAACACGATTGATCGTAGACCTTGGCTTGCGGCAGATAGAGCGGGTTTTCGCCTTCGATGACGCGCGAGCTCACGTCGTTGCCGATGGTGAAGCCGGCCAACATCATCCGCGAATTGAGCACCAGGGCCAGTTCCGGCTCCGGCACGTTCCAGGCCGCGTCGAGCCGGATGCGCACCGGTTTATCCGGCCCGACCACACGGTACGGCATGGCCTTGAAAAACAACTCCGGCCGCGGCGCGTCGTAAACCTTGTCGTAACAGGCCGCGGCGCTGGTCGATTCTTCCATCCGCGCCGTCCGGCTGCGAATGTACGTGACTCCCGCCGCCCAGACCTCCTGCCGGTCGATGGGCGGCAAAAGCGTTCTGGCCGGCATCCGCCCGGCCGGAGGCGCGGTGGATGATCGCCGACATTGCCAGAATTCTCACGAATTCCACTACGACGGCACGAGGCCGCCCGCAGCCGGCGCCATCTCCAACGCCGTTAGCGGCATCGCCGGCCGCCGGTCGTGGGCGGTGCTGATGCGCACCGTATCGCGATGCCAAATACCGCACTGCTCCGCCCAAGACAGCGTTTTTTGGCACAGTCCATCGACCGTCAAGCCGAGATCCGACAGCAGCTCCTCGCGCTCGCCGTGCTCGATGTAACGGTCGGGAATGCCCAGCCTCATCACGTGCCGGGCATCCACGCCCGCCGCATTCGCGGTTTCGAGCACCGCACTGCCAAAGCCGCCTTCGAGCGTCCCTTCTTCCATGGTCAGTACGAACGACGCGCGGCGCAAGGCAGCCAAGATCGTGTCGCGGTCGAGCGGCTTGACGAAGCGGGCATTGATCACGCCCACGTCCAAGCCATCCGCCCGCAGGCGCTCGGCCGCGGCTACACATGAGCCGAGCAAGGCGCCGCAAGCGATGAGCATGCCGTCGTCACCCCAGCGGATCACTTCGGCGCGACCGACTTCCACCGGAGTGACGTTGCGCGCGACTCGCTCGGCATCGGCTTTGGGATAGCGGAGCGACGCGGGGCCGGGCAAGGTCAACGCCAAGTCGAGCATCAACGGAAGATCGGCCGCGTCG
The DNA here is from genome assembly GCA_035533075.1 of Pirellulales bacterium. Lineage (NCBI taxonomy): Bacteria > Pseudomonadati > Planctomycetota > Planctomycetia > Pirellulales > Pirellulales bacterium. The sequence continues at coordinate 3,876 of DATLUO010000251.1, forward strand.
CCCGGCGCCATGATCGTGAAGTTCGGCAGCGACCGGATGTAGGCCAGGTCGAACACGCCGTGGTGCGTCGGACCGTCCGGTCCGGCCAGACCCGCGCGGTCCAGACAGAGCGTCACCGGCAGGTTTTGCAGCGAAAGCTCCTGATAGAGCTGGTCGTAGGCCCGCTGCATGAACGTCGAGTAGATGGCCACAATCGGCCGCGCGCCGCTCTTGGCCATGCCCGCCGCAAAGGCCACGGCGTGCGACTCGCAGATGCCGCAGTCGAAGAACCGGCCGGGCATCTGTGCCCGGACTTTCTGTAGCTTGTTCCCTTCGCACATCGCCGCCACGACGGTGACCACGTTCGAATTACGCTGCATGGCCGCTTGGATCGCTTCGCTGGCCACGTTGGTGTAGGCAGGCGGTGCGGACGTGGCCAGCGGCACGATCTCTTCGCCGTCCCAGTCGAACCGGGAGGGGGCGTGGAACTTCACCGGGTCTTTCACCGCGGGCTCGAAGCCGTGTCCCTTCTCGGTCTGCACGTGGAGCAAGATCGGCCCGCCGGCCGGCTTCAGGTCATCGAGAACTTGCACCAGCATTTTCAGGTCGTGGCCGTTGATCGGGCCGATGTAGCGGAAGCCGAAGTCCTCGAACAGACTGCCGTAGGGCTTCGGCCCCCGCGGCTTGTTGGCGAACTCGGCGGGATCGGCGTGAGGATCGCGTTTTTTCCGCCGCAGGCCGATCGGGTACTCGACCTGGGGGGTCTTGTCGAGATACCGCGCCACGGAGCCGACGCGCGGACAAATCGACATGCGATTGTCGTTGAGCACCACGAGCAGGTTTTTGCGCATCGCGCCGGCGTTGTTCAAGGCCTCGAACACGATGCCGCTGGGCAGCGCGCCGTCGCCGATCACGGCCACCGAGCGGCGCTCTTCGCGATCGAGCAGGTCGTCGGCCGCCTTGAGTCCCATCGCGCACGAGACGCTGCAGCCGGCATGGCCGGTGACGAACAGGTCGTAAGGGCTTTCCTTGGGGTTGGGAAAGCCCATCAGTCCGCCCTTGGTGCGGATGGTCTGAATCTGCGGATAGCGGCCGGTGATCAGCTTGTGCGGATAGATCTGGTGGCCCGTGTCCCAAATGATCCGGTCTTGCGAAAAGTCATACACGCGGTGCAGCGCCAGGCATAGCTCAACCACGCCCAGATTCGAGCCAAAATGGGCGCTGCGCAGCTTGCAGATCGACCGCAACTCCACGCGGATTTCCTCGGCCAGCCGTTCCAGCTCGTCGAAGTCGAGATCGCGTAGTTGAAGCGGCGAACGGATGTTGGGAAGTAGGGTGTGCATGTCTTTCTGGTGCGAATTATTCGTGTAGGGTGGGACCAGCGAGCTTGCGACCGCCGGCCCACCATGTTTTGAGGCGTCAGGCGTCAGGCGTTGGGGCATCAGGCGTCAGGTGCCAGGCGTTGGGCGTAAGGTGGGGCCAGCGAGCTTGCGATCGCCGGCCCACCGTGAACGGGTCAGTCGTTCCAACAGGCGCAGCGCGGCAATCGGTGGGCCAGCGCTCGCAATCTCGCTGGCCCCACCTTACGCAGTCCATCCAAAGCGCAACATCCCTCATCCCTCATCCCTCATCCCTCATCCCTCATCCCTCATCCCTCATCCCTCATCCCTCATCCCTCACCCCTCATCTACACCAACACCGCGCTGCGGGCTTCAATCAACGCATCGAGTTCTTGCTTGAGCCGCGGCAAAATGGCGTCGTAGGGGAAGGAGCCGAGCTCCTCGCTGCGGCGCTTGAGGTTTACGTGGTTCGGCCCGCACCACAGGCCCAGGTCGGCGTCGTCGGTCTCGCCTGGCCCATTCACGCGGCAGCCCATCACGGCGATCGTGAGGGCGTGCTCGCGTGCATAGGCGGTCATCTCCTTCACCTGTTGTGCCAGCTCGACGAAGGCCTCGTTCTCGACGCGCGAACAACTCGGGCAACTGATGATGTTCAATGTCGAGAGACCATAATCGACGACGCTGCGCACCCGACCGGCGGCGATGTCGGCCAAAATCTGCCGGCCGGCGGCGATCTCCTCACTCTTGCGCGGATTGGGCACCGTGAGGGAAACGCGAATCGTGTCGCCGATGCCGCGGCTGATGAGCTGTTCGAAGGCGATGCGGGTTTTGATGATGCCGTCGGGCGGAATGCCCGCCTCGGTGACGCCCAGGTGCAACGGCACGTCGGGCCGCTCATCGGCGAAACGGCGGTTGACCTCCACCACCTTCTTGGGGTCGGAATCTTTCAGCGACACGCAGTAGCGAGTGAAGCCGATCGCATCGAGAAGCTCGCAATGCTCCAGGGCGCTTTCGAGCATGGGGGTGATCGAGTCGTCGGCCGCGTACTTCTCGCGTTTGGCCGGATCGACCGAGCCGCAGTTGACGCCCACGCGAATGGCGCAGTCGTTGTCGGCGGCCAGCCCGGCGAGGAAGCGGACCTTTTCCTGCCACGGCTTGCTGCGCTCGTGGTGATAAAGGTGGCCGGGGTTGTAGCGGACCTTGTTGACGTGCGGGGCCACCAGCGTCGCCAGCCGGTAGTTCTCTTGCAGATCGACCGAGAGATTGGCGTCGGTCTGCTTGCGGATTTCGGCCAGCGCCTCGGCGTCTTTGGTGCTGTCGACGGCGATGCGGACCACGTCGGCCCCGGCCTCGGCCAGCGCATTGACCTGGGCCACGGTGGCGTCGATGTCCTGAGTGTGCGTGGCCGTCATGCTTTGCACGGCCACCGGGCGGTTATCGCCGATGATCACCGAACCGATGCGGACGGGACGAGTGGGGTTGCGGGGAAGGGTCATGATTGGCTCCGGGGCTGATTTTGGATTTTGGATTTTGGATTTTGGATTTTGGATTTTGGCTTGCGGTGGCTCGGCCCGAGGTTGCTGTTAACACTAATGCGCTGCTGCGCCCGACTCGCCGACTGATGTAAGGTGGGACCAGCGAGCTTGCGAATTACGAGACGCCTCGCAGGCTCCAATCCAAAATCCAAAATCACCTCAACGCTCTAGGCAATGGAAACACGACATCTTCTTCACGCACCATGCGGCGTTCGACCTCGGCGTGAAACTCGTTCTGCAGCCAGTCCAGGCACTCCAACACCAGTTCCTCCGGTGCGCTGGCGCCGGCCGTGAGCACGACCGTTTCCGCGCCGCCGAACCAATCGGGATTGATGTCGCTGACGTCGTCGATGAGGTAGGCGTTGGCAAACTGTTCGGCGACTTCGGCCAGGCGAAGCGAGTTGGAGCTGTTGCGGCTGCCGACGACCAGCACCAGGTCGGCTTCGCGGGCCAGCTCGCGCACGGCCTCTTGCCGGTTTTGGGTGGCGTAGCAGATGTCCTCTTTCGGCGGGCCGACGATGGCCGGAAAGCTGCGACGCAATGCCGCGATGACCCGATTGGCGTCGTCGACGCTGAGCGTCGTTTGAGTCAAATAGGCGACCCGCTGCGGATCGGTCACCGTCACGCGGTCGACTTCATCAGGCGTCTCAATCAGGATAATCTGTTCGGGCGCCTCGCCCATCGTGCCAATCACTTCGTCGTGCCCTTCGTGACCGATCAGGAAAATGGTGTAGCCCTGCCGGGCAAACCGCGCGGCCTCGATGTGGACCTTCGTGACCAGCGGACACGTGGCGTCGATCGTCTTCAGCTTCCGCGCGCGGGCCTCTTGGCGCACCTGCGGCGAAACGCCATGAGCGCTGTAGAGCAGATTCGAGCCTTCCGGCACGTCGCCGATCGAATCGACGAACACCACGCCCAAGCCGCGAAAGCGGTCGACCACATGCTTGTTGTGGACGATTTCGTGGTAGACGTAGAGCGGAGCGCCCAGCACCTCGAGCGCGCGCTCCAGCGCTTTCACGACCATCACGACGCCCGCACAAAAGCCGTGCGGATTGGCCAACAATACTTTCATGATGCGCTCACGGGGGTCAGAGGTACGGCTGGTGTGGCCGATGGCAACAGGCCCACGGGCGTAACGAGGGCCGCGGCGGTCGGCGAGGGTTGTTCGGCCGACTTGCCGGAGAACTGCCGGAGGACGGCAAGGAATTCGTCTTCGGTCGCCAAAAACGCCTGCACCACGTCTGGATCGAAGTGGCTGCCCGACTCGGCGACGATGATCGAACGCACCACGTCGTGTGCGAAGGCGTCTTTGTAAACACGTTTGCTGCTCAGCGCGTCGTAGACGTCGGCCAAGGCGACGATGCGGCCGCAGAGGGGGATGTTCCGACCGGAGAGACCTTGCGGATATCCGGACCCGTCCCAGCGTTCGTGGTGCGTCAAAGCGATATCGCGCCCCATTCGCAGAAACTCGGCCTCCGGATGCTGTTCGAGCGCGGCATCGAGCGTGCCCGCACCGATCAGCGTGTGCTGCTTCATCAGATCGAACTCGCGGTCGCTGAGCCGCGCGGGTTTCAGCAGCACCGAGTCGGGAATGCCGACTTTGCCGATGTCGTGCAGGGGACTCGTCAGATAGATCATGCGAACGAAGTCTGCGTCGATTTCGTCGGCAAACTTAGGTTGCTGCGACAAGTATCTGGCCAGCACGCGGGAATAACCGCGGATCCGTTCCAAATGGGCGCCCGTGTCCGTGTCGCGCGACTCGGCCAGTTTGGCCATCGCAAAGATCGCCAAGTCGCGCGTCTCCATGCCGAGAATCCGGGTGCCGGTGCGGACCCGCACTCTCAGCTCGGCCGGATCGAACGGCTTGGTCATGAAATCGTCGGCCCCGGCAGTGAGACCGGTCACGATGTCCTTGGTCGCTCCGCGCGAGGTGAGAAGGATCACGTAGACATAGCCGCTAAAATCTCCGGCGCGGATCTGACGGCAGAGTTCGATGCCGTCGAGCACGGGCATTTCCCAATCGGTGATCACCAGGCGACAGGTTCCCCGACGCAGGATTTCAAACGCCTCTTTGCCGTCACGGGCGACTTCGACCGAGTAACCTGCCCGCTCGATGGTGCGCCGCGAGATTTCGAGCGAGACCTCATCATCGTCTACGATGAGAATCCGCGGACCGTTCGATTTCATGGGTCGGTTTCCTGATTAAGAAAACAGTCGGTGGTAAGTGTTACGACTTTTCCGTCTGGGCGAAACTGGCTGCCACGACGGATAAGTCACGTTGAACAAACTGGTCGAGCCGCTGGCACTCGGCTTTGATACGGCCCAGGTGGCCGCCGGCGTCATCAAGTTCGGCGGCCCGCCCCATGGCTTCCAACTCGGCGGCCAGACGGCTGATCTCGACGGCCGACACGTTGGCCGCGGATCCCTTGATGCGGTGCGCGAGCGAGGCCGTCTGTTGGGCATTGCGCTCGATCAAGCTCTGCTCCAATTGAACGAGATCGACACCCACCTGCTGCTGAAACTTGTCGAGAATGACTTGCACGAAATCCCAGTCGCCCATGAACCGCTCGGAAAGCGAATCGAAATCCAAGGGCGGCGGGACCTCCTCGACCGGCGCCGGAGTGTAGGGTGGGACCAGCGAGCTTTCGAGCGCCGGCCCACCATGATCGACGTCGCCAATGGCGGGCCGGCGCTCGCAAGCTCGCTGGTCCCACCCTACGGATGCTCCTAAAAGCTCCGCGGCACGGGCGAGATGCTTTTCGACGGTGGCAATCAATTCCCTGCGGTTGAGCGGTTTCTTCAGATAATCCGTCATGCCGGCGTCGAGGCACTTTTGCTTGTCGCCGGCCAATGCATTGGCGGTCAGGGCAATGATCGGCAGGGGCGGACGGTTTTCGCGGGCCTCCCATTGTCGAATGGCGCCGGTCGCCTCATAGCCGTCCATTTCCGGCATTTGGCAGTCCATCAGCACAAGGTTGTAGTCGGCGGCCCTGACGGCTTCCACGGCCTGCCGGCCGTTGGACCGCACTTCGCAGCGATAGCCGCCTGCCCGCAGCAACTCCACCGCCACTTGTTGATTGATCTCGTTGTCTTCGACCAGGAGTAGCTTGGCGTCTTTCGGGCCGGCCGCCTGCCGTGTCTTGCCGCTGTTTCGGACGGGGGTTTCCACTTCGTCTGTTTGTAGGTTCGGCTGTAATGCGGAGATCATGGCATCGAACAGCCGTGACGCGGTGATCGGTTTGCTGAGGCGATGCACCGCCACCGGCCCACCGTCGGTCGCCTCTTCGCCCTCGTCGCTCAGGGCCGTGACAAGCAGGATCACCGTGGCGCCGAGCGTCGCACTACGAGCAATCCGGTCGGCCAGCTCGCGGCCGTCCGGATCGCGAAGGGCCGAGTCGACGATGGCAATCTGATACGGGTTACCGCTGACGGCCGCGGTGCCAAGCTGCGTAAGTGCGGAGGTGCCGTTGGTGACGGTATCGCTGTGGATTCGCCAGGCCGACAACTGCCGATGAATCGCCGCCAGCACGGCGGCGTTGTCGCCGACGAGCAGCAGGCGCAAGTTGTCCCAGTCGGCGGGCTGGACGAATTGCTGTTCGGTGTCGGCCGCTTTCTTCATGCAGACCGTGAACCAGAACGCCGACCCTTTCCCCGGTTCGCTGTCGACGCCGATCTCGCCGCCCATCAATTCGGTGAGCTTCTTGCAGATCGACAGTCCCAAACCGGTGCCGCCGAACTTGCGAGTCGTCGAGGAATCGACTTGCGAGAACGATTGAAACAACAGGTGCAGGCGTTCCGGCGGAATGCCGATTCCAGTGTCGCGCACCATGCTCCGCACCACGATCTCACCATCCTCGGTCCGATCGACCTCGACGTCCAGGCTGACGTGCCCGGTCGAGGTGAACTTCACGGCGTTGGTCAGCAGGTTGACCAGAATCTGCTGCCAGCGTCCGGGGTCGCCATGCACCAATTTCGGCAGCCGCGGATCGATATAGCACAGTACCTCCAGGCCCTTTTGGCAGGCCAGGTCGCTGACCATCGACATGGCCCGTTCGACGATCGCTCCCGGTTCGAAGTCGATCCATTCCAGGTCGAGGCGTCCGGCTTCGATCTTCGAGAAGTCAAGCACGTCGTTGATGAGCTGCAACAGGACCTTGGCCGAGAGCCGGGCGGCGTCGATATAGCGCCGCTGCTGTGGCGTCAATTCGGTGTCCTGCAAGAGCTGTCCCATGCCGATCACGCCGTTGAGCGGCGTGCGCAGCTCGTGCGACATGTTGGCCAGGAAATCGCTTTTCGCGCGGCTGGCCGCCACGGCCGCTTCGCGCGCCTGTTCCAGTTGTTGCGATTGCTCGGCCAGTTCGGCGGCCTGCTGTTCCAATCGCGCTTTTGTGGCCAGCAGCTCCTGATTGTAGCGTTCCAGCTCGTTCTCTTTGGCCGTGATCTGATCGAGCTGTCCCCGCAGTGTCTCAACATACTGCTGGGCCGAAGCGGCCAGGTCGGCCTTTTCCGCCAGCGACCGCGCCAATTGCAGCACTTCCACGGCGTCGAACGGCTTTTTCAGGATCAGCAGGTTGCTGGTATGACCGAGCTCGGAGGAAATCTGGCTCCAATCGTAATCGGAGTAGGCCGTGCAGATCACGCACTGCATGTCCGGCAGCTCTTTCCAGAGGGCCTTGATGGTCTGCACGCCGTCGATGCCCGGCGGCATGCGGACGTCGACGAACGCCATATAGTAGGGCTGACCGCGGCGGGCCGCCTCGACGGCCATTCTCACGCCGTCTTCGCCCTGATAGGCGGAGTGAATCTCGATATCGAGCAGTCCGTTGATGTCGGCCGCGGTCGTCGTCTGGCTTTCGCCGCCGAAGAGATCCGCCTCCAGCGCGTCGATTTCCGAATGGGAAGCCACACCCCGCAATCCGTCGAACACCTTGCGGAAGTCGGTGTGGATGTCCTTGTTGTCGTCGATGATCAACAGCCGCCGCGTAGCAGCGGTCGGTTTGGGCTTGGTATTCATCGCCTTCATGTTTCTTAGGTGCCTTAAACAGTTGCCAGGGACGCCTCAGATTCTTCAACCACGCCTGATGTGTCGTCGTCGTCGGCCAGCTCGGTGATGAGCGGAATTTCGAGCATGAACGTGGCGCCCTGCCCCAAGCCATCGCTGTGTGCGCTGATTTTGCCCCCCATTTCCGCCATGGCGTTGGCCGCCGAGTGCAGTCCGAAACCGTTGCCCGATTTCTTCGTGGTAAAACCGAAATTGAAGATGCGGTTGACGTGCTCCGGATCGATGCCCCGTCCCGTGTCGGTCACCGTCAAGCGCACGCGGTCATTGGCCCGGCCGATCCGAATGGCGATCAGTCGCCGGGGGCCGTCGGCGCTGACGATCGACTCGGTGGCGTTCTTGATCAGGTTCTCGATGACCTGCAGCAGCTTGGACCGTTCGAGCACCATTTGCGGCAGTGGCTGAAAGTCGCGTTCGACGGTGATGCGGTTCTTCTGCAGCGAATGGCTGCGCATCAACAGTACGTCTTCGATGAGCGATGAGAGGTCGCAAAGTTCCTTGAACGACACCCGCTTCGCGTAGTTTTGCTCGGCGACGATGATGCTGCGGATGTGCTCGACCTTGTCGGTCAAGAAGCCGAGCTCCGAGAGCAAATCTTGTTGGTCGGCCGCCAAAGCCTTGGCCAGACCGCCCAGGTAGTCCTTGAGCTGCGCTCCGCGGCGGTCGCGGGCCAAGAAGGTTTCCAGATCGTCGGCGTGCTCGTCGAGGAGCTTGACGACCTTGCCCAGCCCGTCGACGCGAAGCTGCCGCAGCCGCTCGCCGAGCACGGTGGTCGAGATGTTGACGTTGTTGAGCACGTTGCCGACGTTGTGCAGCACGCCGGTGGTGATCTCGGTCATGCCGGCCAGATGCGCCATCTGCATCATCTGCGTCTGTGTGTTTTGCAGCGCCGTCAGCGTGTGCTCCAGTTCGGTGTTGCGTTCGTCGAGCTTGCGGTCCAGGGCCCGCAGCCGCAGCAGCGAACGGACGCGGGCCCGCAATTCCTCCGCGTCAAACGGCTTGACGAGATAGTCGTCGGCGCCGATGTCGAGTCCTTCGATCTTCATCGAGCGGTCCGCCTTGGCCGTGAGCAAAATGAAGGGAATTCGGGCCGTGACCGAATTGTCTTTCATTCGGCGGCAGAATTCGTAGCCGTCGGTGACCGGCATCATCACGTCGGAAAGGATGATGTCGGGCAGGATCTGCCGCGCGAGCTGCGTTCCCTGCTCGCCGTCTTCGGCCGTCACGACGTGGTATTCATCGCGGAGCACCGAGAGCAACAATCCGCGCATTTCGGGCGTATCGTCGGCCACGAGGACCGTCGGCGCACCGTCGGGGGCCGCCACCTGCTCCACGGGGGCCGCGTCATTGGCTTCGCAGGTCACCAGGTCGGCAAAGCGGCACGACCGCGCCATGGCCGAAACCTGACGCGCGACCTCCGTGGGAGGCTCGGTGATCGGCAGCCAAAACCAGAACGTCGCTCCTCGGCCCACGTCGCTGTCGATTTGAATCTTTCCGCCGTGCAACTCAATGATTTCTTTCACCAGCGACAGACCGAGACCGGTGCCGGAATACTTGCGGGCGGTCGAACCGTCGAGCTGTACAAACCGGTCGAACACGCGGCCATGGTCGTCGGGCGCAATGCCGATGCCCGAATCCTTGACGTAGACGTAAACCCGCGAGTCGTCGCGGCCCGTGCGGACCTCGACGGTGCCGCCCGCCGGCGTAAACTTCAACGCGTTCGACAGGAGATTGGTAATCACCGAATCCAACTTGTCGGTGTCGGCTCCGATGTCGGGCAGCTTGTCGTCCAGGACAACCTTGAGTTCGATCTGTCGCTGACCGGCCAAGGGGCGGGCCGACGCGGCCAACTCGTTGACCATGTCGTTAAGCTGCACCGCCGACAAGTTGACCTGAGCGTGCCCGGCCTCGAGCTTCGAGAACTCCAGCAGGCGGTTGATCAGGCCCAGCAACCGCCGGCCGTTCACGAGCGCCACATCGAGCATATATCCGGCATCGCCGGGCAATTGCTGCTGGCGCTTGTTCAGCAACTCTTCGATGGGCGCCAGGATCATCGTCAAGGGCGTGCGCAGCTCGTGGCTGACGTTGGAGAAGAACTGCGTCTTCAGCCGGTCGTGCTCTTGAAGCTGGCGAAAGGAAACCTGCAGCTCGCGCTTTTTCTTGGAGAGCTGACGGGTGCGCTGCTTGACCTTCTTTTCCAGATTGGCGTTCAGATCGCGGATGGTGTGGTCGTTGCGGTCGAGCTGGCTCACCATTTCGTTGAACTGGCGGGTGACGATGTCGATTTCGTCGTTGCCCGTCGGAGTCAGGCGCGCCGAGAGGTCGCCCGTTTGCACGCGCTTCATCGAGTCGACCAGGGCGCGGACGCGGACGGCGACCGATTGCGCCAGCACGGTCGAAAAAATCAGGCCGATGGCGACGGCCGCCACGGTGATGTAGCTGGTGTGCCGCTGCAAATTGGCCACCGCCTCGGCTTGCGTTTCCGGGTGGTTCACCAGGTCGGTGGCGCGCTGATTGGCCAACGTGCCGATCATCAAGGCCGTGGTCAAGATGATTAGCGCGAACGAAATGTTCATGCGTCCGCGCAGCTTGCTCACCGGGATCGCATCGAAATCGACCTCGATGCCATTGTTGAGCAGATAGGCGATCACCGGCCGCATGAACGAGCCGAACAGGAAGTACGTCGACATCAGCACCATGACGGTCGCCATGAAGGCCGCCAGGCTCACATTCATCAACACCGTCAGCGACGCGTTGTCGACCACGCGCAGGAAAATCAAGAGTGGAACGAGCGTGGTTAAAGGCACGACCCACGACTCGAACGAATGGTGCCGGCCCGCGAAGATCACGGCCTCGCGCCCCGCCTCCAACGCCAACGGCCGCTCGACGGGCACGGCCGCCCGGATGCGGCGGATCACTTCGCGCAAATGGCGCGTTTCCCATAGCGCTAAAACCACGGTGACCGTGACGGCGAACGCCACCAGCACCAGCGAGACGACCTCGAAGTGGTAACGGACGGTGTCGGGCAGCGCCAGCGACAGATTGACGTAATACAGCAGCAGCAAACCGCCGATCGACGCGCAGGCCCGCGTGACCCACATCATCACCAGGATGAAGTGGGGGCCGAACCGCGCCAGCATTTTTTCAGCGATGCGTTGCAGCATTGAAAGGGTTCAGGGTTCAGGGTTCGGGGCTCGGGGCTCGGGGCTCGGGGCTCGGGGCTCATCCCTAGCCACTAACCACTAATCACTTGTACCCGCGACTCCCCAGGTGCAAGCAAATCAGCCGTTCCAGCCCGTCAACCAGCTTGCCGAGATCGAAGGAATGGATGTGCGGCACGCGCGACAGCAAGTAGCGCCGGTGCTCCTGCCAGCGTTTGAGGAACTTCACCTCGTGACCGCCGTCGACGATGGCCCGCTTGATTTCGTCGCGATCGCCGGCACGGAGCTGCGCGACGGTCAGTTCGCCGCTGGCCAGCGCACTGGCATAGACGCCGCTGGAGTAATCGGCGTCGCCCAGTTCGCGCTCCCAAGTCGTGGTGAGATTGCCGATGCGGCCCATGCACTGGGCGTGCCATGCGGCGTCGCGCACCTGGCCCCACTCCGAACGATCGAAGCCCGGCGAGCACATCAGATCGAGCGTGCTGGAGATCATCATGTGCATGTTGTGCGGCGTATAGAGATCGTGCTCCGCCAGGTTCAGCAGCTCGATGTTCTCGTTCGCCAAGTGCGAATAACGCATCACATTGAAGAGCTGCCGGTAGTCGTAGTCGAACACTTTGGCGTACCGGTCGAACAGCGGATACCGCTTGGCCTGCGACACGATCTCATCCCAGACGGTCACGGCGAACTCGGCGTAGGCGCGCTGTTGCGCCGGAAAGCCGACAAAGCTCGGACGCGGGCCGTCGAGCGACAAGTTCAGCAGCGGTTCCAACAGCGCGTCGTCGCCCTTGCGGTCGGCGATGTCGTCCAACAGAACGTCGAGCACCACGCCGAGCACCTTGGTGTCGCACACTTCGTCGAACAACTCGGGCAACACGCAGGGCAGCGTGGTGACCATCACCCCCTGGTGGCACCACTTCCAGAGATACATGTTGCGCTGCCCCACCTTGCCGTACTCGGTGGCCCACTGTGCCAGCGCCGGGCTGAGCGTTTTCTTCAGTACGTGGGCGATCTCCTGCTGGATCCGTTCGGCAGTCGGCAGACCTTCGCCCGTCAGCGGCAGCAGGGGAACCGGCGGCAGGACCGTCGCCGTATACGTCAGCCCGGTGTTGTGAGTCGTTGTCATAGTAATCTCGCGGTAATGCAAATATTCTTCTCAGCGCCAAGAAAGGGTAGCTCAACGAAGCTTGCCGAGATGGCAAAATAGGTTGCGCCACGGCGGAGCTTGTGGTCGTGGATCAAGGCCATCGCTTAGTTGCCGTCGGTAAAGTCGTCACAGGCCGTCCGACCGGGCTAAGGCCATCGGCCAATACGAACCGGGACACAAGCGCCGGCCACCCGATCTCTCGCTTGTGCGGTCGCACATCCGTTATCATGCTGGAATTGCCGCTGAACCCATGAACTTGAACCCGATCATCTTCGCTCTGCGTCGTCCGATCACCGTGATCGTGGCGGTCGTAGGCATCGCGCTGGGTTGCGGGCTGGCGGTCAAGGAAATGGACGTCGACGTCTTTCCGCGCCTCAATCTGCCGGTGATTTACGTCGCGCAGCCGTACGGCGGGATGGATCCCGCCCAGATGGAAGGGCTGATCACGAACTACTACGAATACCATTTCCTCTATATCAGCGGCATCCATCACGTCGAAAGCCGCAACGTGCAAGGGATGGCCCTGATGAAGCTCGACTTTCATCCCGGCACGGACATGGCCCAGGCCATGGCCGAAACCATCAATTACGTGAACCGCGCTCAGGCCTTTATGCCGCCCGGCACCGTGTCGCCGTTCGTGATGCGGTTCGATACCGGCAGCGTGCCCGTGGGCTATCTGGTGCTCTCCAGCGAGACGCGGTCGCTGGCCGAGATTCAGGATCTGGCCTTGTTCCGCGTGCGGCCGATGTTCGCCAGCCTGCCGGGCGTCTCGGCCCCGCCGCCCTTCGGCGGCAATCAACGCACGATCGTGATCGACGTCGATCCTGAACGGCTGCGGGCCTATCATCTGTCGCCGGACGACGTGGTGCGGGCGCTATCGGCGGGCAATGTCGTCAGCCCGTCGGGCAACGTGCCGCTGGGCGACAAGTACCCGATCGTGCCCTTGAACTCGATCGTGCGCGACATCAACGACCTGGGAAGCATCCCGCTGCGCTTGGGCGAACTGCCGGCCGTTTATCTGCGCGATCTTGCCACGGTCCGCGACGGCACCGACATCCCCATAAGTTACGCGCTGGTGAACGGCCGCCGCGCGATCTATCTGCTTTGCACCAAGCGGGCCGAGGCTTCCACCTTGAGCGTCGTGCAGAACGTCAAGGCGGCGCTCCCCAAGATGCAGGCGGTGTTGCCCGACGACATTCAAGTTCGCTTCGAATTCGACCAGACGCCTTACGTCACCCGCGCCATTCAGGGTCTGGCGACCGAGGGAGCGTTGGGGGCCCTCCTGACCGGGCTGATGGTGCTGTTGTTTCTGCGCGACTGGCGGAGCGTGCTGGTGGTGGTGCTGAACATTCCGCTGGCGCTGATGGGCGCCGTGATCGGGCTGTGGCTGACCGGCAACGGCATCAACCTGATGACGCTCGGCGGACTGGCGTTGGCCGTGGGCATTCTGGTCGACGAGGCGACGGTCGAGGTGGAGAACATTCACACCCAGATGGCCCACACGCCCGGCATCGCACGGGCGGTGCGTTTGGGAAACGCCCAGACGGCGGTGCCGCGATTGCTGGCGATGCTGTGCGTCCTGGCGGTGTTCATTCCTTCGTTTTTCATGGAAGGCGCGGCACGGGCGTTGTTCGTGCCGCTGTCGCTGGCCGTCGGCTTTTCGATGCTCGCCTCGTACCTGCTGTCGAGCACGTTTGTGCCTGTCGCGTCGGTGTGGCTTTTGCGGCACGTGCCGCAGCACGAGGGTGAATTCGAACCCGGTTTTCTTGGCCGATTGCGGCGTGTTTACCAGGGCGGCCTGGAGGGTCTGGCGCCGTATCGCGTGCCGCTCGTGATCGGCTACCTGGCCCTGGCCGGCGTGACGCTCTACACCGTCAGCGGGCGTTTAGGCCGAGAGATTTTTCCGTTCGTCGACCGCGGCGAGTTCCGCTTGCGGTTTCACGCTCCCGACGGCACGCGCTTTGAGCGGACCGAACAATACGCCTTGGAAGTCTTGAAGACGATCGAAGAGGCGGTGGGCGCCGACAAGGTGGAGCTGACGCTCGGCTACGTGGGAAGCATTCCGTCGAGTTATCCGATCAACGCCGTCTTTCAGTGGTCGCGCGGCCCCGAAGAGGCGATCTTGCGGATCGCGCTCAAGCATGCGAGCGGCATCAAGGTGGAGCAGCTCAAAGAGCAGTTGCGCAAAACGCTGCACGACCGCCTGCCGGAATTGCAGCTTTCGTTCGAGCCGGCGGACATCGTCAACGAGGTGATGAGCTTTGGGTCGCCCACTCCGGTGGAGGTGGCCGTCAACGGGCCCAACCTGGCCGAGAGCCGCGCTTTCAGCGAGAAGCTGCACCGTGAGCTGGCAAAGATTCCCTCGCTGCGCGACTTGCACGTCGCGCAATCGCTGGACTACCCGACGATCAACGTCAATCTCGACCGCGAGAAGGCCGGCATCAGCAAGCTGACCGCCGCCGAGATGGCCCGCTCGCTGGTGGCCGCCACGTCCTCGTCGCGGTTTGTCGTGCCCAACTTCTGGCCCGATCCGAAGACGGGCATCGGCTACCAGGTGCAAGTGCAGATTCCACAAGCGATCATGAAGTCCGTCGACGAGCTGCGGACCGTGCCGGTAGGTCGGGCTTTTCAGCCTGACGGAGACCGCCGCACCGGCCTGAAGCAGCTCTTGCTGCGCGACGTGGCCGAGGTGAAAGAAGGAACGATGCCCGGCGAGTACGATCGCTACAATATGCGCCGGCAAGTGAGCCTGTTGGCCAATATCTACGGCGAGGACCTGGGACGAGTGGCCCAGCATGTTTCCAAGGCCATGGAACGCACCGGCGAGCCGCCCAAGGGTGCCGCGGTCGAGGTCCGCGGTCAGATTCCGCCGATGCAACAGATGCAGAGCGGCCTGGCGATCGGTCTTGCTTTGGCCGTGGTGGTCGTGTTTCTGTTGCTGGCCGCCAATTACCAGTCATGGCGGCTGGCGTCGATCACGATCTCGACCGCGCCGGCCGTAGCGGCCGGCGTCGCCGTCGCGCTCTTCATGACCGGCACGACTCTGAACCTGCAATCGTTCATCGGAGCGATCATGGCCGTCGGCGTCGCGATGGCCAACGGCATTCTGCTGGTCACGTTTGCCGAAGAGCGTCGGCACGCGGAAGGCGATGCGGTACGGGCGGGAATCTACGGCGGAACCAGCCGCTTGCGGCCGATTCTCATGACCAGCATGGCGATGACGGCGGGCATGGCGCCCCTGGCGTTGGGACTTGGCGAAGGCGGCGAACAAAGCGCGGCCCTGGGACGCGCGGTCATCGGTGGCTTGTTGGCCGCAACACTGGCAACGCTGTTTGTGCTCCCTTCGGTGTTCGCGGTGGTCCAACGGCGCGCGAGCACCGCGTCGGCGTCGCTCGATCCCGACGATCCGCAGAGTCCGCACTATGCGCCACAGGTGGCGGGAGGTGAGACATGAACAGTGGAGGGTTCAGGGTTCAGGGTTCAGGGTTCAGGAATCACGGGCCGGGTTTTACCGGAGGCCAACGGCAGCAGACGCAAATCTGCAATTTGCAATTTGCAATTTGCAATTTGCAATTCCCGTGCGTCCTGTTGCTTTTG
>DATLUO010000252.1 GCA_035533075.1 Pirellulales bacterium
ACGCGGCGTCGCTCGGTCAGGCTTGCGCCCATTGCCGAAGATCCTCGACTGCAGCCACCCGTAGGTGTCTGGGCAGTGTCTCAGTCCCAGTGACGCGGGTCGTGCTCTCACACCCACTACCCATCATTGCCTTGGTAGGCCATTACCCCACCAACTAGCTAATAGGACGCAGACCCATCCTCCGGCGGAATCTCACCTTTGGTCCGGAGACGTCATTCAGCATTACCTGCAGTTTCCCGCAGCTATTCTGAACCAGAGGGTAGGTAATCTACGTGTTACTGTCCCTTTCGCCGCTTTCCCCCCTTGCGGGGTTAGCGCTCGACTTGCATGCCTAATCCACGCCGCCAACGTTCATTCTGAGCCAGGATCAAACCCTTCAATTGTTTTAACGCTTAGCCGGGCCGCCGCCTTGCGACTGCAACCCGGTTGATTAGCCAACTGAAAGTTTTGATTGTGAACCCTCGAACGCACTCCCGTGAGGAGAGAACGCCCAAGGGCCATTTGCACGGTCTTGTGCTGGCTTACAAAAATTGACTTGGGATCAACTACCAAATTGTCAAAGAACAAAAATCCCTGATTGGCTCCGGCCAGTTGTCAAACGGGTCGGTGCCGTTCAGGGACTAGGTATTCTAACAAGCGATCAGGCTGTGTCAACAGCCCGCGAAAAATTTTCTCCGCGACGGTTCTGCCCGATGAGTTGCCCAGACCTGAATCGCCAGGACGCCCCTCCAACAATTGAATTCTAATGCTATCGGCACGGGTTGTCTAGCGGTTGATTCTATCTCCGCGAGGCAGGAATTTATAGAGCACCAGTCGGTCGGCACACAGCAGGTTTTGGCCCCGCTGATCAAAGACGGGCGAAGGGAATTCGTCCCGCGAAACAAGTTCATATCGCTCGCTCATCGCATCGAGCCAGGCACGGCAGGCCGCGTCTTGATATTGGTAGACCTGGGCCCGGTATTCGACCACGTGCAGCGGCCAGTCGTGCGAGACCCGCTGCCAATCGACCGGCCCGCCGCGGGCGTGCCGCGGCGAATAAATCTGCTGATTGCAGAGGTACATCGCCGACCAGCCGAGATGGCGGAAGGTGCCCGGCGCAAACTCCCGGCCGAGATCGCGGTACAAACACGCGGCCTCGCCGCCGAACTCCACGCTCGGCCAGAGCCAGCGGGCAAAATCGCGATAGCGTGCGTCGGTCGGCGATTTATACGGGCAGACAAAATCGCGGCCGATCGTACCCAGCGGGATCAACGCCAACACGATGAGCCCCCCCGCCAGCCTCCGCCAACGCAGGTTATCCATCGGGACGTAGCTGACTTCGTGAGAAGTCAGGCCGGCTTCGCGGGTGATCCCCAAAATTCCCACGAATTCTGCTACGCGCCTTACGCGATTGCGGCGACGGGCGATGAGTGCGGCGCCGCCCACGCCCAGCAAAACGCAGATGGCCGGCGCCAGGTATTGCGAGAATTTCACGTGCCCGCCGTAGGGAAAGCGTCCCATCAGCGCCGCCACCAAGTTCAAGGCCGGCGGCGCGAGGCACAGCACCAGCAAACGATGTTGCCGGGCACGGAACAAGGCGATCGTGCCCGTAACGACCAGCAAGAACGTGACGATGCTGGCTCCCCGTTCTCCGCCCAGGGGGATAGCCAGCAGGTCGCCCGTGTGGGTCTTAAAGAGCCAGACGATCCACTCGACCGGCGATCCAAGCGAAGGGAGGTGCTCTTTCCAGTAATCCTGCATCCAAGCCAGCTCGGCCTCGCTCTGGCCCTTGGCGGCAAAGCCGAGCAACAGCAAAAACGCCGACAGCAGAGACGCGTTGTAAAGCAGCCAGCCCGACCAGCCGCCTTGCTTTTCCCTACTCGGTTTTGACAAACGTCTCCGACAATCAAGGTAGGGTGGGACCAGCGAGCTTGCGAGCGCCGGCCCACCATCAACGACGTTGCCCTCGGTGGGCCGGCGCTCGCAAGCTCGCTGGTCCCACCCTACGCCAAACAGCACCACGGCCATCAACAGGCTGATGCCGCCGCAGACAAACACCGCCGGATACGAGAGGCCGATCGCCAGCGGCGCGAAGCCGATGAGCACGGTCAGCCAAAGCGTGCGGCGGCTGCCTCGCCACCATTCGACCCCCGCCGTCAGCAACACCAGTGCCACGAGCTGATCGGGGCCGTAAGGCTTGGCCTCGGCGGCGTAGCGAATGCCCGAATAGCTCGCGCAGAAGGCGGCCACCGCGAGCAGCCGGGCGGGACCTGTCAGCAGCCCCACGGCAAGCTGCCGAAACAGGAGCAGGCTGCCCGCGCTGCAAACGAACGGAAACAGCCGTAGCGACCACTCGTTGAAGCCCAACAGCTTGACCGCGGTCAGCTCGATGGCCAGAAACAACAACGGCGCCACCTGGTGATAATTGAGCGGCCGCAGCAGGTCGCCGTAGGGGCGGTCGATGAAGTTCGACACCAGAAAACACTCGTCTTCCCAGAGCGGAAAGCAAAGCAGAAACCGGACGGCGCGGGCCGCCAGCGCCAGAGCGACGAACGCCCAGATAAGTTGTTCTTGCCGTCGCGGATCGAGCCCGACGTCGTTACTGGCCGCAATCGGCTCCCGCTCAGAGGGCAACACCGAGCGCGGGCGTGGAGCCCTCAGAATCGACGACGCGGGCGACATTCGGCACTCCCTTGCCTCAAGACGCGAAACAACTGCCCCGCGAGAATTATATCGCCTGAACCCTGAACCCTGAACCCCGAACCCTTGCTCACTCCACGGGGGCCGACTTCAACGGGATGGTCACAGAGAGCTTGTGGTGCGAGGCCAATCTCGACACGAGCATCACCAGATTCGATGCCTGCGTCTGGGTCGCCGGCTCCTGCACGAACACGTCATCGGCGCCCGACTCTTTCATTTCGGCCGCCAGTCGGTCGAACACTTTGGCCGAAAGGGGGCCGCGATAGACCAACGCCATGGCTTGCGACTGCTCGATCGCGGCCAACGCCTTTTCGTTCCGCTGCCGAAGCTGGGTCTGTACGTAGCGTTCTTCGGGCGTCAGCAGTGCCTCTTGCTTTTTGCAAACTGCGTCGCAAAGCGTCGTCAACTCAGGCTCGGCCTCGTCGCTGGCGATGAGCACCAACGAGCCGGGCTTGGCCGCCGCTTCGAACTCGAACACGCTGCCGTCGGTCGGCAACTCGACCGGTTGGTCGTGCTTGACCAGACGCGGCGAGTTCTTGTCGCTGGGCAGCAAGCACCGCCGGCAGCCCGCCTCGTCCTCGAAGAAGACATAAAGGAACAAATCCTGCAAAGACTGAATGCGAACTCGGATCTGATCGCCTTGCTTGAAGCGGTAGCTTTGCGTATCGACCGGTACGTCGACTCCGTCCTTACGCAGCAGCACCGTATATTCCAGGGCCACGACGCGCTCGCCGCTGAGCGGAAAAGCGGCGGGCTGATTGCCGTCTTGCGCGTCCTTGTGGTGGCCGATATATTGGCGCACCACCTCGCGGTAAGCCGGCACGGCCGGTTCGGCAGCCACCGCGAGACAACATGCCACCACAGCGCAGCAACCGACGGCTTGCGCCAAAATGCGTTTCATGCCTGGGACCCTCGACTTGTTACACGCCGCTTCCCTTTGGCCAGCAATGCTCGTGCCGCAGGGCGTGCTATTCATATCATACCAAGGCCGGACGTTTGTGGCAGATGCGGGCGGAGATTTTTTTGAGACGAAGGACGCGGCCGGGGCGAAGATTCGACAAAAACCGTTTCGGCGGCTATCATGCCCTAGCAATCCGGCACGTCTCCAAGATTACCGATTTGAAAGGAACCCATGCCATGGCAGACTCTGATTTGACTCGACGCGATTTCCAACGGCTCAGCATGGCGGCCCTGGGCGGCGCCTTGGCCGGCGCGCAGCTCGGCTATGCCGCGGACGAAAAGGAAGAAAAGAACCCGCTTTTGTCCGATCCGCACGTCTGCCGCGGCATCAACACCTGCAAAGGCAAAGGCGCCGACAAGAAGAACGCCTGTGCCGGGCAAGGAACGTGCGCCACCGCCAAGGCCCACTCCTGCCACGCCGAAAACGAGTGCAAGGGACAGGGCGGCTGCGGAGCCAAGCCGGGCGAAAACGCCTGCAAAGGCAAGGGCGAGTGTGCGATTCCGCTCTCCAACCCTGCCTGGAAAAAAGCCCGTAAACGCTTCGAAGAGCTGATGAAGAAAGCCGGCAAGAAGTTCGGCGATGCCCCCCCGAAAAAGAAATAACTACCGCCAACTCTCCGGCACAAGGGCGAGGAGTTTTTACGTGAATACGGAACAGGTTTCACTTCGGGACGATGCCGAGTCGGCTGTCCGCTTGCGCTACGCCGCCGCGGCCGAGCAGGTGGAGCAGGAGCTTTGCTGCCCGATCGAGTACAACGCCGATTACCTGAAGGTCATCCCGCAGGAGATTATCGACCGCGATTACGGCTGCGGCGATCCGACGCCTTGGGTCCGGCCGGGCGAAACCGTGCTCGACCTCGGCTCGGGCGGCGGCAAGGTCTGCTTCATCGCGGCGCAGATCGTCGGCCCCCAAGGTCGCGTGATCGGGGTCGATTGCAATCCGCAAATGCTCGATCTTGCGCGGCGGAACCGGTCGACGGTAGCTGAGCGGCTCGGCTATGCCAACGTCGAGTTCCGTTGCGGGTTGATCCAGGATCTTCAGCTCGATCTCGACAGGCTGACCGACACTCTTGCGCAACGGCCGGTGCGCAACCAGGCCGACTGGCTGGAGCTGCGCGGCGTGGAAGAGCAGTTGCGCCGCGAACATCCGCTCGTGGCCACGGAAAGCGTCGATTGCGTGTTGTCGAATTGCGTCTTGAACCTGGTCCGCGGCGAAGATCGCGAGCAGTTGCTCCGCGAGGTGTTCCGCGTATTGAAGCCAGGCGGCCGCGCCGCCATCAGCGATATCGTGTCGGATGAGGACGTGCCCGAGCACTTGCGGCGCGATCCGCGGCTCTGGTCGGGCTGCATTTCGGGCGCCTTCCGCGACGACCAGTTCCTGCAGGCGTTCGAGAAGGCGGGATTTCATGGCGTGACGATCGCCAAGCGACAAAGCGACCCTTGGCGCACGGTCGAGGACATTGAGTTTCGGTCCGTCACTGTGTTGGCCTTCAAAGGCAAGCCAGGACCGTGCTTGGAACGGAACCAAGCGGTGATTTATCGCGGGCCGTTCAAGAGCGTCGAGGACGACGACGGGCATGCCTATCGTCGGGGCGAGCGCACCGCGGTCTGCGACAAAACCTTTCGGCTTTTGCAGTGCGAGCCCTACGCCGGCCTGTTTGAGGCGATCGAGCCGCGCCAAGCGGTGGCGCTGGAGCAGGCCGAGCCTTTCGACTGCCGTCGCTCGGCCGTTCGGCACCCTCGTGAAACGAAAGGGGTTGATTACGGCGTGACGATCGAACCGTCGGCCCCCTGTTGCGGCGAGGGCGGTTCCTGCTGCTGATCGAGCCGACTGCAAAGTGCCTGGCAGTTGAGCGGTGTGGCTTTTACCTTCTTCGCATCCGCGATTTCCGCAGATAGAATGACATCGCGGTCAGGAGGATTCCTTTTTCAGATGTCGAGCGCAGACCATGAGAAGCCCGTTTCCTGGCATGGACCCGTTCCTGGAGCAGCCCGCCTATTGGCCGGACTTTCACGCCACTTTCGTCAATTACTGGCGCGAAGCGATCGCCGACCTGCTGCCGCCGACGTACGAGGCGACGCTCGGCGAGCGCGTGTATCCGGTGGAACGCGATCCCGACGAGCGCAAGCTCGGCTATCCGGACGTCGCGGTGACGCGTGACGACGGGCCCCTGCCCAGTAGGCCGCACGCTGGCGGCCCAACCGCCACGCTTGAGCCAGCCACCATTCCGCTGACGATGTTGGAAGGGCCGCGGGAGACGTACATTGAGATTCTCCATCGGCCGGAGCACAGCCTGGCGACTGCGTTGGAGCTCTTGTCGCCCGCCAACAAAGAGTTGCCGGGACGGGTGGAGTACCTTGCCAAGCGACGCGCCTTGCTCCTGCAAAAGATCCACCTGGTGGAGTTAGATCTGCTGCTGGCCGGGCGCCGTTTGCCCTTTAAGGAGCCCTTACCGGAGGCCCACTATTATTACTTCCTTTCACGCGGCGAGCGGCGGCCAGATTGTCAGGTCTATTCCTGGACGCTCCGCCAACCGTTGCCCACGTTGCCCGTGCCGCTACGGCATCCTGACCCCGATCTCCAGATCGACCTGGGCGCGGTGTTCGCCACGGTCTACGAACGCGGGAAGTTCTTTCGGCGTGTCGAATATCAAGCCCCAATTCCGGCGTTTGTCGGTGAGGCGGACCGACACTGGATGGACGAAATCGTGAGCAAGCCCCGGACTTAGGCATTGGCCGCGCCAGGAACAAAGCACCGAGTGTAGAAAATTTTTACCGCATGCCCGAACCCTGCATCATGCGGCGGATGGGGCCAGGGGCCGGTTCGGCGGGTTGTGGATAAACTTCGGCGGAGCCGCCGTCGCCGTAAACGGGGCCCGAGACGGCGCAGGCGCCGTTAGGGCACCCGCCTCCCCCGCAGCAGGCGCGGTTCTGGGCGCAACCGGCAAGACAGAGGGCGGTTGTAACGATGCCGGCCGCGGCGAACACCAAAGCACGAGTCATGGCAAATCCTTTCAAAATGAAGCGGCGTGGAGCGTCGGGAGTTCGCCCCGAAAACGGCTCCTTTCACATATTTCGGGCGGCGGCCGCCTCAATCTGTTTGAGGTAGCACACCAATCAGCGGAGCGAAATAGCTCACAGTCCTAAGAGTTCGTTTTGTTTCGAGGAAATCGAGATCGGCGGAACGGACTTCCGCAAGGCGTCGACAATCGGTTGCGGCGACGCGAACATTCCATCCAACAAGATCGGCTTATTTGGACTGCGGCGGGAAAGACCGCGTAGAACGGGATCGAGCCCGCCTTGTTGCCGAGCTTCCTCAGCAATTCGTCGACCTCGGGCGCCGGCTGCGTCTTGTCGGCCTTCAAGGCGATGATGACGTTGTCGGCAATGAATCGCCGCGTTTCGGGCCGGTCGATGGCGACGGCTTCGTTGGCCTTGCAGGTCGGGCACCAATCGGCCGTGAAGTCGACGAAAACCGTTTTGCCTGCCGCCGTGTATTGGGTGAGAAGGGCGTGCGCATAGGGCTGCCACGGAATCGCGTCGCCGGCGTTCGCGGCCTCCACGGGCGATTCCGCCAGCGCGATGTTGCGAGCGGCCAGCTCGGCGAGCTGCGGAAGCTTGTCGCGCAACTGCGCGAGCTGGCCATGACAGACCGGTCACGTGTCGCCATAGATGAAAATCAGCACGACGTGGTTGTGGCCGCGGAATCGGCTCAGCGAGAACGTCGCGCCCGTCAGGCTCTCCAACGCGAAGTCGGGCGCTGGTTGGCCCACGGCGGCGGTGTCCATCTGATTGACATTCCATTCGGCCACGGTCTTAACCAGCTCGGCCGGCACGGGCTCGCTGTTGCGCTCCAGGGCATAAGCGATATGCCGCTTGACGTCCCGGTTCCTTTCGTTTCCATCGAGCGATTTAAGCTCAGCTTCCAGTTCCACCCCGTGGCCCAGCATCCCCAACGCATCGACTGCATAAAGCCGTACAGCCGGCTCGCTGTCGCTCGCCGCGGCTTCCAGCAAATCCTTCACGGGCACTTCAGCCCCCAGGTAGCCCAGTGTCTCGGCAGCCAGGATTCGTGCCGGAGTCTCTGTGCTGCGCAAAGCTTCTATGAGAACGGGTATCGCATCGTCGCCGGCGGCGATCAGCGCCTGTCGAGCACGCAGGCGTGATTTCCAGCCCGTGTCGTCGAGCGGACGCAGGTACGACGGCGGACGCGACGGCGGCTTTGGCAGCCAGGCCGACTCATCCCATTTCTCATTAAACTGGCGCAGGGATAATCCCGGCGACTGCGGCGGCTCAGCGGCCCACGCAGGCGCGGTAAATGCGCAAACGAGTGCCGCTAGCGCGGCGGACCACCGCCCGCCGCGGCCGGCAAAGCAACAACGGCCCATTCTGCTTCTGATTCCCGACATCGCTTCGCTCTCTTGGATCGGTCTTTTTCAGTCACCCGCGTGTCAATCTGCCACGGCCACCGTGAAGGAATCACGCCACAGCGGCACTGAAACTGAATCAACGTCCCCTGGTCGATGTTCACCGACGACGGGCGTCCCCGATTCCATTGACGCCGCGGCGGGCATCTGCTGCCGCATCCGCTCCATCAATTGACCGCAGTGGGGGCACTGGGCCAGATGTTGCCGGATGCTTTCCGACTTCGTCGCAGCGAGCTTGCCGGCCATGTATTCCGGCATCAGCGCGCGGACGCGGCTGCACGTAATGCCGCCAAAGTCGAATTCGGCCTGACCCTGATGGCGAGACGCCACAAAGACGCCTCCCCAAACCGTCAACACCAAGACCAGTGCCGCCGCCAGACCCCGGTTCAGCACCTCGTGCCGCCGGCGCCTGCGCGCCTTCTGCACCATGCCGCCCAGCACACCTGGTGGGCACGGTTGCCAGTCGTCGTTGTCCAAAGCTGGCTTGGTCATGGCCTTCACCTGTAAACGCTGTTCCTCATCTTTGTCATTATCGCCATTCCCAGCCGTCTTGACTGTGAAAGGCCATACATTCCCAAACAATTATCTGCTCGCTTTCGGAACCGGCGCCGCTCCCCAGGCGGGAGCCGCACGCCGGTCCGCCGGAACCTTCGGCGGCAGAAGCAAAATGCTCGCCGCCAGCCGCTCCGCGTCGGTCAACACGATCGTCCGGCGGCCGAGCTTGAGGCTTCCTTCGGCCTGCAACTCGCCGAGCAGCACGGTCACCGTTTCTCGCGTGCTGCCGATAATGCTGGCTAAATCCTGGTGCGAGAGTTTGATGCCCAATTCGATGCCGGCGGCCGTGCGCTTGCCGTACTGCTCCGACAACTCCAGCAGCAGATGCACCAGCCGCTCGCGGTTCGAGCGAAACAAGAGGTATTTCAAACGCCGCTCGATTCGCTTGCGGCGTAGTCCAATCAGTTTCGTAATCCCCACGGAGACGAATGAATGCGTCTCCATGAGCCGTTTCATTTCCGCGGCGGGAATGAGCACGACGTTCGAGGCCTCAACGGCCTCGGCATATTCTTCACGTTGCCCGGTTTCGAAGATCGCCAGTTCGCCGAACAGCTCGCCCGGCTCGATGAACGCCAAGATGGCCTGCTTGCCGTCGCCGGACAGGCTGCAGATCTTCGCCCTCCCTGAAGCCAACAGCAGCACGCCGCTGGCCTCGTCGGCGGGCAAGTAGATCGGGTTGCCGCGCGGAAACGAGCGGAAGCGGCAGCGACCTTCGAGAAAGCCCAGCTCGTCGGGCGTCAATTGCTCGAAGAGATTGCACCGCTTCAGATACCAGGTTTTCTCAGGCATGCCATGATTCTATCGGCGGCCAATCCAGGCGCAAATGGTAAGTCGCCTGCTGTGCCTGCCCAAGCGAGTTCCCCGGTGTTATCCTAGGCGTCAGGTATCAGGCGCGCCTGACGCCTGAGGCCCAAATCCTGACGCCGAGAGCACCGGGGGCACCGCCTGGTCGCATCCTCTCCCACCGGTCCCCGCAACTTATGACACCACCGCGACTCGGCCTGCCACAACTCGGTCTGGGCGTCGGCCTGCGCACCGCTCATTTCCCTTACCTGCTCGAGCATTCGTCATTTCAGGAGTGGTTTCGCACTTGGACGGCGGCCGGGTTCTTTATCGCGGCTACCACACCTGACAGAGCGCGAGCGATGCACATCCATGAACCAACGAGTTAACAAGCCGCTGCAAATGCGGTTGCTTCTTCGTGCAATGGCCATGTCGCGAGGCAGCGGCTAAAATGCGAACTTCGGCCCCAAACGATCTCCGCTTCATGCACCCTCGAACGAAACTTCGCGTCGGCGCGGTCAGCTACCTGAATACCAAGCCGCTCATTTATCGGCTGGGCGAGCTCGCGCCGCAGATCGAGCTGTTGCTCGACTTGCCCAGCCGGCTGGCCGACGGGCTGGCCGGTGGTCGGTTCGACGTGGCACTGATCCCGTCGATCGAGTATTTCTGCGATCCGAGCTACACGATCGTTTCCGATGCCTGCATCGCCTGCCGCGGCCCCGTGCTGTCGGTGAAGCTTTTCAGCCGCGTGCCAATGCGCGAAATCCGCAGCCTGGCCCTCGACGAAGGCTCGCGCACCAGCGCCGTGCTGACGCGCGTCCTACTGAAAGAGCGATTCGGCCTCGAACCACGCATCGAGCCGTTGGCGATCGGCGCCGCCGTGGCCGACACGCCCACCGACGCGGTGCTGGTCATCGGCGATCGGGCAATCCAATCGCAGGGCGGCCCGTTCGTCGAGGTCTGGGACCTGGGCGACGAATGGTGCCGGTGGTCGGGTTTGCCGTTTGTGTTTGCCATGTGGGTCGCCCGGCCGGGAATTGACGTTGGCGAGCTCGAAACCGCCTTTTCGTCGGCCCGCGATCTGGGACTGGCGAACTTGGAAACAATCGCCGCCGCCGAAGCCGCGCCGCTGGGCCTATCGCGGCCGCAGTGCGTTTCGTACCTCCGCGACAACCTCCATTTTTATCTCGGCGACCGCGAGCGCCGCGGGCTCGACCTGTTTCGCAGCCTGGCTCAGACGCTGGTCGAACGCTATTCCGTTCTCACAGGCGAGCGGCAGGCGTGAGCCTGCCGGTAATACCTTGAAAGCCTCCAACTCCCAACTACTCGATAAAGCGGTCGCCGGCGAACGGCTTTCGCCCGACGAAGGGCTGCAACTCCTTCAGTCGCGCGACCTGGCGGCGCTGGGACGCGCCGCCGACGCCGTCACGCGCCGCCTGCACCCGGAGAATTACCGCACCTACAACATCGACCGCAACATCAACTACACGAACATCTGCTCGGCGGTGTGCGACTTCTGCGCCTTCTATCGCCGGCCCAAGCACCCCGAAGGCTACGTGCTCGACCGCGAAATTCTGCTGAAAAAAATTCAAGAAACGGTCGCTCTGGGCGGCGACCAGATTTTGATGCAGGGCGGAATGCACCCCGAGCTGAAGCTCGACTGGTATGAAGAGCTGCTGTACGACATCAAAACCCGCTTTCCGCAGGTCAACGTCCACGGCTTCAGCCCGCCGGAGATTTTCGCCTTCACCAAGGTGAACAAGCTGCCGCTGCGGACGGTGCTTTCGCGATTGAAAGAGGCGGGCCTGGGCAGCTTGCCCGGCGGTGGGGCGGAGATTCTGGTCGATCGCGTCCGCAAGCAGATCACTCGCGGCAAGGTGCTCACCGACGACTGGCTCGACGTCTGCCGCGTCTGGCACGAGCTGGGCGGCAAAGGGAGTGCCACGATGATGTTCGGGCACGTCGAGACGCTGGCCGAGCGGATCGAGCACCTGGAACGGCTGCGGCAGTTGCAGGACGAGACGGGCGGCTTCACCGCGTATATCTGCTGGACCTTTCAGCCCGAACACACCGACCTGGCACACTTGCCCAAGGCGGGAGCGTTCGACTATCTGAAAACGCAGGCCGTCAGCCGCTTATATCTCGACAACTTCCCCAACATCCAATCGAGCTGGGTGACGCAGGGCCTGAAGATCGGCCAGATCGCTCTCGTGTATGGGGCGAACGACATGGGCAGCCTGATGATCGAGGAGAATGTGGTCGCCTCAGCCGGCACGGTGCATTACCTGACGCTGGAGCAGATTCGCGACGCGATCCGCGAGATTGGCTACACGCCGCGGCAGCGCGACGTGTTCTACGAGTTGATCGACACCCCACCTTTGGCAACTGGCAACGATTGCCAGTTGGCGGTTCGGTAGGGAACGCACTCTGTGACGCTCCGCGGCGATGTTGAGCTTAGTCGCCGCGCGCTGCCCCGGAGATCTGCGCCGCCCACTCTCGGTCGGCAGGAGAAGGAGGGGCATCGGGAGTCTCACCATACGCCAGCCGCCGATCGTAGTCGCCACGCGCGAACGCCTCCAGAAAAACGGGTTGCAACTCAATGATAACGTCGGCGTCTGGTAAGTTGAGCGGAACAGCCTTATGATTCATTCTATGCTCGGTTGCTCGGCGGCGAAACGCTGCGCGGAGACAGGAATCGAGTCGCGGGCGCCGGAACACGTGCGAGGCAGATTCGGAACGCCTTGACCCGCCGCCAACCGACGACTACAGTTAAGCACGTGCCGGGAACGTTTCCCGGCCGAAAAAACAAGGTTAGAACGATGTTGCTTGCCGCCCGACTGCCGCTTTTGTTGCTGGCGCTACGCCGGACGAGGCCGTAAGGGTTCGCGCAAGCGAGATCAAAACCGCACCGAGCGAGAAGAATCACGGACCCTGAGGCCTCTGCCAAGAGACCTCGGGGTTTTTGCGTTTATGGCACCGAAATCACCACACAGGGCATGGTTGGCGTTGCGCGCTCCCGGCGAGGGGCCGGCCTCCACGCTTCGCGGTACAATTCATTATCACGCCTCATTGAAGGAACCACATACCATGTCTTCACGACGAATCACGATCTTCGACACCACGCTCCGCGACGGCGAGCAATCGCCCGGCGCGAGCATGAACATCAACGAGAAAATGGAAATCGCCCAGGCTCTGCACGAGCTGGGCGTCGACGTCATCGAGGCCGGTTTCCCCATCGCTTCGCAAGGCGATTTCGACGCCGTCCGCCAAGTGGCCCAGGCCGTTCGCGGCCCGATTATCTGCGGCCTGGCCCGTTGTAACGAGCAGGACATCGACCGTGCCTGGGAAGCCCTCAAGCATTCCAGCCGGCCGCGCATCCACGTGTTTCTGGCCACCAGCGCCATCCACCGCGAGTTCAAGCTCAAGATGGACAAAAACGAGATCGTCGAGCGGGCCGTGGCGGGCGTGCGGCGGGCGGCGGGCTACTGCGACGACATCGAGTTTTCGCCCGAAGACGCCGCCCGCACCGAAGTCGATTTCCTCTGCCAGGTGGTCGAGGCGGCCATCGCGGCCGGCGCCACCACGGTCAACATCCCCGATACGGTCGGTTATGCCACGCCGGCGCATATCGGCGGCGTGATTCGCACGCTCCGCGACCGCGTGCCGAACATCGACCGGGCCGTGATCAGCATCCACTGCCACAATGATCTCGGCCTGGCGGTGGCCAACAGTCTGGCGGCCATCGAGAACGGGGCCGGGCAAGTCGAGTGTACCATCAACGGCATCGGCGAACGGGCCGGCAACTGCTCGCTGGAAGAGATCGTAATGGCCCTGCGCACGCGGCAAGATTTTTATGGCTGCACTACCGGCATCAACACGCAGCGGCTCGTGCCCACCAGCCGGCTGGTGTCGAACATCACGGGCATTCAAGTGCAGCGGAACAAGGCCATCGTCGGCCGCAACGCCTTCGCTCACGAGGCGGGCATCCACCAGGACGGCATGCTCAAAGAGCGTTCGACCTACGAGATCATGCGGCCCGAAGACGTGGGTCTGGCGAAGACCGACCTGGTGCTGGGCAAGCACAGCGGCCGTGCGGCCCTTGCCGACCGCGTGAAGGCGCTGGGCTATCACCTTTCGGCCGAGCAGATTCAACGCCTGTTCGAGCAATTCAAGGCCCTGGCCGACAAGAAGAAAGAGGTTTACGACGCCGACATCGCGGCCCTGATCGACGACAAATTCCGCGAAGACCTGGAGCTGTGGTCGATGAGCCATTACCACCTCACGGCCGGCACCGGCATGACGCCCAGCGTCACGCTGACGCTCAAGCACGGCGAGCAGGAGGTCACGCGCGAGGTGACGTCGGGCGACGGCCCTTTCGACGCGCTGTTTTGGGCTATCGAGCAGATCACCGGCATCGAAGTGGTGTGCAAAGATTTTCGCATTCACAGCGTCACGGTGGGCAAAGACGCCCAGGGCGAAGTGACGGTGGAGGTGGAGCACAACGGGCACACCTATCGCGGCCGCGGCGTTTCGACCGACAGCATCGAGGCCAGCGCCAGGGCGTTTTTGAACGCCATCAACCGCGTGGCGGCGACTGGGGGCAAAGGCCCGAAAAGGGTCAGCCCCTATGAGGCGGTTGATGCGGCGGCGAAGCCGTGAAAAACCGTGTGTGGGCGGCGGCACACGCCAGATCCGGTGGCTGGTGCTGATTGAAAACCAGTGGTGATTGGCTTAGTATCGAGGACAGGGAGGCGAATAAGTTACGAGGAAACGATCTATGAGCATCCTAGCGCATCCCAAAAAAGGCGTCCGGCTGTTCGTCAACGGCGAGCGCATGTCGCAGCCGGAATTCCACCGGCGCTACGAAGCTTGTCGCAACGGCGAAAAGTGGGAGCTTGTCGGAGGCATCGTTTACATGGCATCGCCGTTGAAACTCAAGCACTCCCGCTATGACGGCGAGATCGGTCTCCTGCTGGAAACCTATCGCTTGCGAACGCCGGGCATTGAAGTGATGCATAACGCCACTGCCATACTCGGTGAGCATAGTGAGCCGCAGCCCGACCTCGCCATGCGCATCCTTCCGGAATACGGCGGGCAGTCGCGGACCACGGCCGATGACTATTTGGAAGGCGCTCCGGAGTTGGTCGTCGAAGTCGCCCACAGCCGCCGTGCCTTGGCCATGCACACGAAGCACGAAGACTACCAGCGCAGCGGGGTGATCGAGTATTTAGTCCTGCTGGTGGAGGAACAGGAGATCCGGTGGTTTCGCTTTCCCCGCGACGAAATCCGGCCGAATCGTGAGGGGATCAGCCGTTCGCGCGTATTCCCCGGCTTTTGGGTCGATATCGAGGCCCTTCTGCGCCGCGATTCAAATCGGCTGATGGAAGTTCTCCAGCAGGGCCTCGCAAGCCGGCCGCATGCCAGCTTCGTCAGGCGACTTCAAGCGGCCCATCGACGCGGCCCGAAAGGATAAGGGCATGCGAATCATTGAAGAAGACATGGTCGACTGGGAGCCGCTGCGGATGCGGTTCATTTTCAAGGACCCAGTCGCCGATGGAAGGCGTGAGGTGTTGGTCGCCTTTATCGACGATTGGTTTGGCGAAAAAGAAAAGCGCCGGCTTGCCGCAAGAGGAGCTGGAACGGAGCCACAACCCTTCGTGAAAGACTACTGCGGGGCAAATATCGACGGCGCCACCGCTGTCGAAACGCACGCCGAGCTCATTCCGCCGGAGTGGCTGCAGGAGCTTACCGGGGCGGTCGAGCGGTCGTTTCCCGACGTCGATCACTTACGGCTTGGCTTTCCGATCGAAGGGCCGACCGTTCGCTCAGGATTTAAATGGGTGCGTGTTCCGCGAGGCGAGGTGATGCTTCGCGGCAATCCCGTCACGATCGGCGACGTTGACATTTCGCTGCATCAGGTGTCGGTTGGCCAATTCGAACAATTCATGCGTGAAACGGGCTATCGCCCAACGCGAGATCGCATTAAGGGCGACGGCGCTCTGATGGGTTGGTTGAGAATCAACTATGGGCGCAGCCCGAAGGTGCCGGCCTTTGGCGTCACTCACCATGACGCCCTCGCTTACTGCGAATGGGCGCGGATGCGATTGCCCTCGGAAGCAGAAGTGTACGCGTTTTTCTTGTCAACGGCGCGTGACGGCCACCGTCATATGTGGGGCGGCGAATGCTGGACCGGCGATGTTGGACCTGACGGCACGTTTCTCGCGTGCCACGGCCCGTACTTAGCTGCATTCGAGAGATCACCGCCGCTTACAGAAAACGAGCGAAATTACTACGCCCCCGATCATTACGACTACTCGTCTGTCAGCTTTCGTGTGGCCAAAACGGCGTGATTGCGACAAGTTGATGTCCCAGCGCCGCGATCGCAAATCGACCGGTTTTGCCAATTGACGCCGGCCTTGCCGCGCTCGACAATTTCATTATGAGCACTGAAGCGAAGCCGATCCTCGACGCAGATACCGAAGCGCTCATGGAGCGCGTTCTGCACGGCAAACCGCTTGATCCCGAGGTCTATCGACGAATCCGGGAAGAGGGCGACAGAATTACCGAGGAAATTCGCCGGCAGCACGGCACAATCGAGATTGCGGTCGACCTCATCCGTGAAATCCGCGACGAGGAATGACGTACGCTCGCCGTACTGCCGTGAGTTCTCTTCCTCACTCCCCGCGTCCCTCACCCGACGGCGGATTGTGCCCGTGCCAGGTCGACATGCTGCCGGTGATGCCCAGCCAGTCGCAGGTGCGACGAAACCAAGAGGGCGGCAATACGCCTCGGCTGAACGGCGTGATCTTCACCAGCCACGGTGTGAGCACCAGTTCCTGCCGCTTTCTCACTGCGCGCACGACGAGCCGCGCCACCTCGTCCGCCTTGAGCATCCGCGACAAGAGCGGCACGCGCACGCCGGCCGCCATGCCCGTGTCGATGTAGCTGGGACAAACCGCCGTGACCGCCACGTGGCGATGGCCCAGCAGCCGCAACTCTTCGCGTATCGACTCCGAAAAGCCGAGCACGCCCCATTTGCTCGATGCGTAGGTCGTGGCGTAGGGCAAGGCAATCAACCCCGATGCGCTGGCCACGTGTACCAGATGCCCTTCCGCACGGGCGATCAGGTCGGGCAAGAAGGTGTGCGCCATCGCCACCTGGCCCAGCAGGTTCACGTGATAGGTGGCGTGGTGCTTTTCCAGGGGCACGTCGAGAAACGTCCCGCCGAAGGCCACGCCCGCGTTGTTCACCAGCACGTCGATGGGACCCTGTTCGCGATGCACGCGGTCGCGCACGTCGCCAATCATGGCGTTGTCGGTGACGTCGAGCGCGTAACCGGCCGCCCGGCCGTCCGCCCCGCCGACCAGCGAGAGCGTTTCCGCCATCCGTTCGGCCATAAGGTCGGTGACAATCAGCTTCGCACCGGCCGCCGCAAAGGCCAGCGCCAGCTCGCGGCCCAGCCCGTGGCCCGCGCCGGTAATCAACACTCGCTTGTCAGCCAAAGTTTGCATGCGGCAGACCGTATCGTTAGGTTTGAGATATGACCAAAGACTAACCGCCGGGGCGACGGATTTCGAGAGCAGTTTGCATGCACTATCGGCGTGAGAAGACGGTCGTCTCGCTCTTGCTGCTGACGACGTTCTCGCTGGCCGCCGGTTCCGCGGCGCAGAAGTCGGTGACGGTCGATGAATACCAGGCGCTGCCGCATGGCTTGGCGATGCTGAAAACCGGCGACTTGCACCTTGCGACCGCCGTGCCGCTCGTGCCCAGCCTGCTGCCGGCACTGCCGCTGTTGGCCACCGACGCACGACTGGATGTGTCTCCGATGCGCGATTACACCAGCTCGTGGCAGTGCGGCAGACAGTTCGTCATCGACAACGCTCTTGAGCGAGATCCGCGATCCGGGCAACTCGTCCCCTCCGGCCGCTATCACGACTACTTTTTGCCCGGACGGCTGGTTTCGGTCGCTGTGCTGCTCGTCACCTGTGGCCTGACGTATGGTTACGCGCGCAGTCTGTATGGTCCGCCGAGCGGGCTGTTGGCGATGCTCGTCGCCTGCTTCTCGCCGAATTTGCTGGCCCACGGCCGGCTGATTACGCCGGACATCTACCTGGCCGCGGCCATGATTGGCTGCTTGTGGACATTCGACCATTGGCTGAGCCGGCCGACTTGGGGCATCAGCGGAGTGCTCGGCCTGTGCCTCGGCACGGCGGCCTTGTGCAAGCTTACGGGCCTGCTGCTGTTCCTCCTCTTTCCCGCGCTGCTCGCCGGCCAATCGCTCGTCGATCGCATAGGATCGCGAGACGCGGGAGTCGGTCGCCCGCCAAAGCACCGCGTCTGGGCGCTCATGGCCGTTTCGTTGGTTGCCGGGATACTCGTCATCAACGCCGGCTATCTGTTCGGCGGCACGTTCGCGCCGCTGGGACAGTTCCAATTCGAAAGCCGGCAGATGCGGGCGCTGGCCGACGTCTTTCCCGGCTGGCTGCCCGTGCCGCTGCCCCGATACTTTTTTCAAGGCATCGACGCGCAACTCGCCGAGTCGGGCTATACCGCCTACCTGATGGGCGAATTCAACGACACGGGGTTTTATTCCTATTACCTCGTGGCCCTGCTGGTGAAAACGCCCGTGCCGGTGTTGTTGCTGTGCGGCCTAGCGTGGCTTTACGGCGGGTGGCCGACGCGGCGCGAGCTGCCCATGATCGCTACCGCCGCCTTTTTGCTGCTGTTCTTTTCGCTTTCACGGCACAAAAACATCGGGGTGCGGTACGTGTTGTTTTTGGAGCCGATGATGGCGGTGTGGATCGGCCGCCTGTTGAGCGGCACGGCCATCCGGCGAACCTGGCTGCGTTACACCGTTACTGCTTCCGCAGCTTGCCTCATCGCCATTACTCTGACGAGTTGGCCGCATTATCTCCCGTATTTCAACTGGCTCAGCGGCGGCCCGAACAACGGTCATCGTTGGCTGCTCGATTCCAATCTCGATTGGGGCCAGGACCTGATTGCCTTGCGGCGGTACATGGAAAAGGAGCAGATCGAAGAGATCGACTTGGCCCACTTCGGCCGCGTTCCGCCGGCGGTCTACGGCATCCGCCACCGAACGTTGCGGGCAGGCGAGAAGCCCATCAACCGACACGTGGCGATCAGCGCCAACTTGCTTTGGGGGGTGATGTACGTCGTCAACGGCGACCTGAACTATTGGCCGGACGATCCCGACGGCTACCGGGCCTTTCGCCAGATTCGCCCGAAAGCCATTCTGGGGCACAGTATTTACGTATTTGAGATGGAGCCGCGATAACCGTCATTTTGTAAAGCTTCGCCGAACTCGGTACGCGGGCCCCGTACACCAACCCGAAGCGCCAGCGAGGAACGTGAAAAGGCGGCAAAACCTCGCTTGCGCTTCGGGTTAGTGTAAAAATGGGAACGGGTTCGGCGAAGCTTTACGTCATTTTCAGCGCAACTCAAAGCGGCGCCGTTACTTGCCTTGCTTGCGGCCCGCGTGAGGGCTAAAATCGGTAATCCACCGCGGGCCGTTGCCGGCCCGGGCGCGCGACATACAATGATTTTGCGTGCTGCGCGGCGGAGGCACCCTGGGTGACGAAGGAGCGGATCCCATGCCCGTTGAGCGAGCCACACACGTTCGGTTGATTCTCTGTCTTTGGCCCGGACTGCCCCAACTCTGGCTGTCGGGGGCGTGGTCGGGCCTGGCGCTGGCCATCGGCTTTGCCCTGTTGCTCGACCTATTATTACTGACAAGCTTGCTGTGGACGGAATGGGTGGAACATGCCTTTCGTTTTGCCGGCTGGACCGCGGTGGCCGTGCTGTGGGGCATTTCCGTCATGACCGGCTGGCGTTGGTCGAGCGAGCAAAAGACGTCTTTCCAGCGTCCGCGCGAGGAGGACTTGTTTCCGCGGGCTTTGGGGGAATACTTAAAGGGGAACTGGTACGAGGCGGAGACCGCTTGCAAGAGCCTGCTGCGGCGCGTGCCGGGCGACATCCAAGCTCGGCTGCTGTTGGCAACGTTATTGCGGCGTACCCGGCGTTGGCCCGAAGCACGCGAGCAGTTGCACACGCTCAAACGGCTGGAGGCCGCCGCAGGATGGGAATTCGAAATTACTGATGAGGAGCAGCGACTGACCGATGCCGAAGAGCAAGCGGTCGTCGAAGTCGGCGACGAGATGGAAGTGGGAGACCAAGTGGCGATGCCGCCCGCAATGCTGGGGGCGGCGTAACGGAGGATGGCCTTCCCAGGCCGTCCTGAACCATAACGGAGAGACCTGGAATGTACGAACGATTTACTGACCGCGCCCGTAAGGTTATGCAGTTGGCCAATCAAGAGGCCCAGCGGTTCAACCACGAATACATCGGCACCGAACACGTGCTCTTGGGCCTAATCAAGGAAGGCAGCGGGGTGGCGGCCAACGTGCTGAAGAACCTCGACGTCGACCTGCGCAAGATTCGCTTGGAGGTCGAAAAGCTGGTGCAGAGCGGCCCCGACATGGTCACCATGGGCAAGCTGCCGCAAACGCCGCGGGCCAAGAAGGTGATCGAGTATTCGATGGAAGAGGCCCGCAACCTGAATCACAACTACGTGGGCACCGAGCACATTCTGCTCGGCCTGCTGCGAGAGCAAGAGGGTGTGGCGGCCCAGGTGCTGATGAACCTGGGGCTGAAACTGGAAGAGGTACGCGAAGAGGTCTTGAACTTGTTAGGACACGGTATGGAAAGCGGCGAAGGGGGAGAACGCAGCCCGGCGGGCGGAGGCGGCGGCAGCGGGGCCAGCGAGGGCGGGGGCAAATCGAGCAAGTCGAAGACGCCCGCACTCGACAGCTTCGGCCGCGACCTGACCGAGTTGGCCCGTCAAGGGAAACTCGACCCGGTGATCGGCCGCGAAAAAGAAATCGAACGCGCCATCCAGATTCTCTGCCGGCGCACCAAGAACAACCCGGTGCTGTTGGGCGAGGCGGGTGTCGGCAAGACGGCCATCGTCGAAGGTTTTGCCCAGCGCGTGGTGGATGGCGACATTCCCGAGCTGTTGTCCGATCGGCGGATTGTGGTGCTCGATCTGGCGATGATGGTGGCCGGCACGAAGTACCGTGGCCAGTTCGAGGAACGCATCAAGGCGGTCATGAACGAGGTCCGCCGCGCGAAGAACACGATTCTGTTTATCGACGAGCTGCACACGCTGGTCGGCGCCGGCGGCGCGGAAGGGGCCATCGACGCCTCGAACGTGCTCAAGCCGGCCCTGGCCCGCGGCGAAATCCAGTGCATCGGCGCCACGACGCTCGACGAGTACCGCAAGTACATCGAGAAAGACAGCGCCCTCGATCGCCGCTTCCAGCTCGTGATGGTCGAGCCTTCGACCAAGCCGGAAACCGTGGAGATTCTCAAGGGTCTGCGCGACCGCTATGAATCGCACCATCGCGTGCAGATCACCGACAAGGCGTTGGAATCGGCCGTCGAGCTGTCGAGCCGTTATATCACCGGCCGTTGCTTGCCCGACAAGGCGATCGACGTCATCGACGAAGCGGGTGCCCGTGTGCGTCTGAAGGCCATGACCCGTCCGCCCGACTTGAAGGAAATCGACGAAGAAGTCGAGCACCTCAACAAGGAGAAGGAAGAGGCGGTCGCCAATCAGGACTTCGAGAAGGCCGCCGCCCTGCGCGATCAGGCCGACAAGCTGAAGAAGAAAAAGCTTTCCATCACCCGCGACTGGCGCGAGCGTTCGCGCGAGGCCGACGGCGTGGTCGACGACGAGGTGATCGCCGAGGTCGTCTCGAAGATGACGGGCATTCCGCTCACGCGGATGAGCACCGAAGACTCGAAGCGGCTGATGGAGATGGAGGGCGAGTTGCACAAGCGCGTCATCAGCCAGCACGAGGCGATCAAGCAGATCGCCAAGGCGGTTCGCCGCAGCCGCAGCGGTCTGAAAGATCCCAAGCGGCCCAGCGGCTGCTTCATCTTCGCCGGGCCGACCGGCGTGGGCAAAACGCTGCTGGCCAAGGCGCTGGCCGAGTTCATGTTCGGCGACGCCGACGCGCTGATCCAGATCGACATGAGCGAGTACATGGAGAAGCACAACGTCAGCCGCTTGATCGGCGCTCCGCCGGGCTACGTCGGCTTCGAGGAGGGCGGGCAGCTCACCGAGAAGATTCGCCGCCGGCCCTACGCCGTGGTGCTCTTGGACGAAATCGAGAAGGCCCACCCCGACGTGTTCAACATGCTCTTGCAAGTGATGGAAGAAGGACGGCTGACCGACAGCTTTGGCCGCAACGTCGACTTCCGCAACACGATCTTGATCATGACGACCAATGCCGGCGCGGAGGCGATCAAGAACGAGTCGGCGTTCGGCTTCCAGAAGCCGGAAGACAACGCCAACTACGAGAGCATGAAAACTCGCGTCAAGGAGCAGATCGAGCGTCACTTCCGGCCCGAGTTCCTCAACCGCTTGGACGACGTGATCGTGTTCCACCACCTGACGGTCAACGACTTGAAGGAGGTGATCGACCTGGAGTTGAGCAAGGTCCGCGGCCGTTTGGCGGAGCGTGGCTTGAAGCTGCTGCTCACCGACGAGGCCAAGAAGTTCCTGATCAAGAAGGGTTCCGACACCGATTTCGGCGCTCGTCCGCTGCGTCGGGCGATCGAGAATTTTGTCGAGGATCCGCTTTCCGAAGAACTGCTCAAGGGCGAGTTCGAAGGCAAAGACACGATCACGGTCGACGTGAAGAAGGTGGGCGAGACGAAGCAGCTCATCTTCGAGGGCTCGGTGGGCGGCGAGTTGGAGACGCCCGTGGGCGCCGTCGCCGGCGACGGTGCCGAGACCGATTCGTAGGGTGGGGCAAGCTCGCTTTGGCGAGCCCGGTCCACCGATAGCGACGTTTATTTCACAGCCGCCGTCCGATTCGTTCGGGCGGCGGCTGTTATTCTGAACGCGGCAGCTTTCTATGAGCATGATTGTTGTCTACGACGACGCGGTACACATTCCCGACGGAATCGGCAATCTGGCTGATTTCCGTCATTGGATGCGCTCCGACGAGTTCCCTGAGGCGGCACGCATCTGCTACCTGAGCGGGCAGGTATGGGTGGATATGAGCAAGGAACAGATCTTCACCCATAACCAGGTCAAGCAGGAATTCAACCTGGTGATCGGCGGTTTGGTGAAGGCGGAGCGACTTGGCCGTTACTTTCCCGATGGACTTTACGTGACGAACGACCTGGCAAATCTGGCTTCTCAGCCAGACGGAACCTTCGTGTCTCGTCAGAGCCTCAAGTCGGGTCGCGTGCGTCTTGTTGAAGGCGAGAAGGAAGGCTATCTCGAGCTGGCTGGTTCGCCCGACATGGTGCTCGAGGTGGTAAGCGCCAGCTCGGTCGAGAAGGACACGGAAACGCTCCGCGATCTTTACTGGCGGGCCGGGATTACGGAGTATTGGCTCGTTGACGCCAGAACCGACCGCCTGGCATTTACGATTCTGCGACACGCAGCCGGCGGATATGCGGCCGCGCGCAAACAAGGTGGTTGGATCAAATCGGGTGTCTTTGACCGCCGGTTTCGCCTGACATGCGGGACGGACGACGCGGGAAACCCGGAGTATGGGTTGTCGATGCGTTGATGCTACCCGGCGCCATCCACTTGAGTGGCCTATCTCGACCAAACATCGCGGATGTCTGTCCGAAACGCTATCGATGGGATTTCAGTCCGATTCCCCAGATTCGAAGGAGGTTGCGGCAGCCTTGATCGAAGTCGCCTTGAAAATCCACCATCTGGAAGATTTCTAGCCAACCAAGCCTGCCAAGATCGCAGGGGCGGTAGCGGACCGGGATGATCTTGTCCTCGAATCGCTTGTCACGAAGAGCAAGAGCGGTTTCGCGTCGCACCCACATCGACTCAATAGCATCAGGCGAGAGCAACACCACAAACCAGTCACATCGCTGAAGAGCCTTAAGGATTTCGTCTTGCCACTGCTGGGCACCCAGCAAGTTCGACGGGCTGTAGAATGTCGGAATGCCGTGCCCGCGCAACAGCGTCGCCAGGCGTTCGGCCATGTCATGATCCGCGCTGGCGTGAGAAAGAAAGACCTCAAGCGGAGGCATTACAGCCGCTCTCAATTTCCGCTCGGACCCGAGCGACGACGGGAACCAGATCGGGCGAATCGCCCTCAAGCCAGATTGGATTCAGACGGAGCAGAATCCACGGAACATCTTTCCCCGCTTCGACCGTCGAGAGTCCAATAAAAACAGGAATCACTCGCCCTCGATAGTTGCCCTGCGTCAATGCGTACTGCACATCCTGGCTCAGCGTCGCGATCTCGCGTGCATTTTTCGTATAGAGCACGACCATCACTTCCGATTGTGCCAAGGCGTTGCCGGTTTCCAAGGCCCAATTGTCGCCGGGAAAGATGGACGAAGGATCCCAAACGTCGATACCCGCCTCGCGGAGTTTCCCAGACAACCGATCGGCCAGATCGCGATCGGAACTGGCGTGACTGATGAACACCTGCATGATAGTTTCCTCGCAAGAGAGGCTGTTTGAGGGCATTATAGACGCGGCGGCTTTGTGGCGAAAGGACGACATCGTGCCGCGGCGAACTCCGTCTTTCCAACATTCGTCGCAACAACCGGCGTTGCAGAATCGGCCAACCCGGCGATTTTCGCGCGGCGCTCGGCTATACTGCACTCGGCCCCCGTCGAGGTAAGGAGCGAATCACCAAACCGATGTCTGCCATCCAATACGGTTCTTGGCTCGGACTGTCCAATCTGGATCGGGTTCGTCCTGCACATCGACCTCGATCCGTTGGAGAAGAACGGTGCGACGGAATAGTGTCATGAACTTCATTCGGCGGCATCGGCGCTTATCAGCCGTTGTTTCGGTCCTTTTGATCGCGCTCGCGATCTTGGCAGCGGCGCCTTTGGTTGGTTGGTCCAAGGCGCTGGCCACCGTCGTCGTGACGGTATGGGTGGCACGCATCTTTCGCGAGCCGGCGTCGACCACATGGCGACAAGCATGGCGCTGGCACAAAACCGTTTTTCACTATCACTCGATGATCGTCGGCCGCCTCGTCATTCGGTACGATCCCGCCTCGATCGACGCCAAAGAGGCGGCCAGGATTGCGCGCAAAGCAGAGTCGTGTCTGACTGAACTAACCGAGTGGTGCGGCTGTCGGTTGCGTGGCCGAGTTCTCATATTCGTTCTCCCCTCCGTTCACGCCCTTCAAGAGATTTTCGGCGCTCGTTACGGCGGTCTCGCCTTCTGCGAGCATCGGACCATCGTCGTGTCCGCGAATTGTGCCATTGAGGGCGGCTGGAGTTCAAGACGATGATTGTCTCCGTTGGCCTCTCTCCCGCCTGGCAGCAAATACTGCGGTTTGAAAGCCTGCGCATCGGCGAAGTCAACCGGGCGGCCGAAGCGCGGTGGTGCTCGTCGGGCAAGGTGTTCAACGTCGGCATCTCTTTGTCGCAGCTCGGAGTTGCTTGCCGGCTCGTCAGCCCGGTCGGCCGCAACGTGCATGACCACGTGGAGGCGGAGTTGCGGGAGCTGGGCGTTGAGTCGAAGCTGATTGTCTGCGATGAACCGACGCGTGTTTGCACGACGCTGATCGATTCGTCCAGCGGCACGGTGACCGAGTTGGTCGAAAATGCCCGGCCACTTGCCGCCAGCGTGCTCGATCGAGTTGCCGAAGAGTATGCGGCCGAGGTGGTCGCGGCCGACGCGGTCGTGATGACCGGCTCGCTGCCGGCAGGCACACCCACGAGCTTCTATCGCGATCTGCTGGAGCGTACCGCGTGCAAGACGGTGCTCGATGTGCGAGGTCCTGAATTGCTGGAGGCGCTTCCGCTCAATCCTTTCGCTGTGAAACCGAACCGCGAAGAGCTCGGCAAGACGCTCGGCCTGCCGCTCGACGACGACGCGGCGCTCGTGGACGCGATGCGCCAACTCAATACGCTCGGCGCCCAGTGGGCGATGATCACCGATGGCAAGCGGCCGGTGTGGGCCAGCTCGGCCGAAGGCGTCTTTCGCTTGCAGCCGTTGGTGATGGATAAAGTCGTCAACCCGATCGGCTGCGGCGATTGTCTGGCGGCGGGCCTGGCCTGGGGCCTGGCCGAGGGTCGCGGGCCGCTCGACAGCCTGAAGCTCGGCATCGCGGCGGCGGCTCAGAACGTCACGCAGCTTTTGCCCGGCCGCATCGATCGCGCGACGGTGCTGGAGTTGAGCCGGAAAGTGGTCGTGGAGCTGGCGGCGTCGTAGCCCGCCTGCTCCGCAAGAGGAATGACCGTTCATCCGCGTTGGGCGTCCCTTCCGGACCATAGCATCAATTGGCGCGCAAACGCTCTTCCGCTTGCGGAGCAAGCGGGCTACCGAGTGCGGGAAACAGGACTTGAACCTGCATGGTATTGCTACCGCCAGCCCCTCAAGCTGGTGCGTCTGCCAATTCCGCCATTCCCGCAGAATAGGGCATTTTGCCTCAATTGAGTCTACGCGATGCCAAAGCTGAGTCAAGACGGACGTTGCTCTTGACCAGAACGCGTAAATCGCCATATTTTCCAGCCTCTGCCCACTCACGGAGGAGTCCTCGGCGGCGCTATGACGGCCATTCACCTCGTTGTGCTCAATTTCAACGGACGGCATTTGCTCGAAGAGTGCCTTCCGTCGGTGGTCCGCGCCGCCGACGATTCACGCCATCCTTGCCGCGTCGCGGTCGTCGATAACAGCTCCACGGATGACTCGCTGGAACTGCTCGGCAGCGAATATCCCGATATCGAGCTGTTCCACTGTGCCAACCACGGACTCTGCTCCTACAACGACGTGCTCGCCAAGCTCGATAGCCCGGTGGTCGTCTTGCTGAATAACGACATCAAGCTGTCGGCTTTGGCCATCGACCCCTTGGTTGAGCCGCTGCTGGCCGAAGGGCCCGGCGCCGGCGGACGGTGTTTTATGGCCGCGCCGCTCTGCCGGCTTTTCGACGGGCAAACCTACGAAGGGCTGCAAAGCGCCCTCCGCTGGCGATGGGGCCTCATTCAGGCCGTCTCCGATTATCTGGGCCACGAGCGTGTGATGCACCGTCCGTGCCTGACGGCGTCAGCGGGCGCGGTGATGGCGGTCGATCGACAGACTTTTCTGGACTTGGGCGGCTTCGACCCGCTCTATTTGCCGGGCCGGTTGGAAGATCTCGACTTCGCTTACCGCGGCTACCTGGCCGGCTATCACGCGAGGTATGTGCCCGAAGCCCTGGCGTATCACAAAGGCGAGGCGACCTTCCGGCAGGAGCTGGGCGCGGCGAGGTCGCAAGCGTTGGCGGTGCGGAACACCCTGCTGTTTCATTGGAAGAACCTGCGGCATCCGTGGCACGTTGCTCGGCATTGGGCATCGTTACCAGTTAGGCTGGCGTGGGATTGGTTGCGA
Organism: Pirellulales bacterium; assembly: GCA_035533075.1. Classification (NCBI taxonomy): domain Bacteria; kingdom Pseudomonadati; phylum Planctomycetota; class Planctomycetia; order Pirellulales; species Pirellulales bacterium. Next base: position 26,800 of record DATLUO010000252.1, read on the forward strand.
GCGCCGTTTGCTGCCGGCGAGCGGAGGTTCTTGTTTACCAGGGCCGTCTTTCAGGCCGTCGTGCGGCGCTGGCGCCATGGCCCGTCGCAGCGTCCGCCGCGGCGGTCGTGGCGAGCGGAACGGGCGTTCGTGCGGGGTTTCGACTGGCGGAACTTGAAGGCAGAAGTGGTAGGGTGGGACCAGCGAGCTTGCGAGCGCCGGCCCACCGTAAACGACGTCGCTATCGGTGGGCCGGCGCTCGCAAGCTCGCTG
>DATLUO010000253.1 GCA_035533075.1 Pirellulales bacterium
GCCGGAACGGCCCGAAGGGTGCTTCGCACAAAAGGTGCCCGTCCCCTTTTCGGACGGCGGCAAGAAAGGGACGAACGGGCAGCGGGCAGCGCGATGTTTGGCGGTGGAGGTGTTGAAAACGCGCGGCACGCTGGCCAGCGAATTGGCGGAACAAAAACGGTTGGAGCTGGAGATCGACGATGAAACGGGTATTGTGCGTGCGGTTGCCCGACTGGACCCGGCAGCGGCGCGTCGCCGCTGGTCAGGAGCGTGAGTTGAGCGGTCGCGAGGCGTTGGAGCGCCTCGTCCCCTGGTGCGGGCAGTTCAGTCCGTCGGTGGGCGTCGATGCGCTCGAGCCGCCGGAAAGTTTGCTGTTCGACGTGACCGGTCTGGCCCACCTGTTTCACGGAGAAGAGACGCTCATCGGGCACGTGGGGCGAGAATTCGGCCGCCGCGGCCTGTCGACGCGCATCGCCCTGGCCGACACGCTCGGCGCCGCCTGGGCGCTGGCCCATTACCCAATTGAAAATTTGCAATTTGCAATTTGCAATTTGCAATTACCTGGTTCGCCCATCGTCGTGCCGCCCGGCAAAACCCGGGCCGCGCTCTTGCCTTTACCCGTCGAGGCGTTGCGGCTCTCCGCCGACTGCGTCGAGACATTGCGCGAATTGGGCCTGCGGCAGATCGGGCAACTGCTCCGTTTTTCGCGCGATAGCCTGGCAACCCGCTTCGGCCCGGAGTTGCTCGTGCGGCTCGACCAGGCGATGGGCGTCGTGGAAGAAGTGATTGCGGCTTGCCACCCCCTGCCCCAAGTGGAAGCGGAGACGGTCTTCGAGCACCCGACCGATCGCCCGGCGGTGATCGAGCAAGCGTTAGAGCGACAACTGGAGCAGATCGCGCGGCAGTTGTCTCCGCGGCGGCAAGGCGTGCAAGAGTTGGTTTGCTGTTTCCGCGGCGAGACCGGCAAGGCCGGCGAATTCACGGTCGGCCTCTACCGTCCGAGCGCCGCGCCGCGGCACTTGGCCGAGTTGATCGAGATGCAATGGCTGGCGGCGCAGCGCAAGCTGGCCGAGCCGATCGCTTCGCTGCGCCTCTCGGTCACGGTCGCCGCGCCTTTGGAACTCGAACAACAGGAATTGTTCGGCGATCGGGGCCAATACGATCCGCGGCAGACGGCGATTCTGGTCGACCGGCTGAGCAGCCGCTTGGGGCGCAGCTCGGTCGTCCGCCCCAGGCTTTTGCCCGAAGCCCAGCCGGAATTGACCTGGCGGTACGAACCTTGGGTGGGCGGGGCGCAGCGGCGACCGGCCAGCAGCGCGAAGAAACGGCCGGCTCAACGGCAAACTTTTTCGCATTGCGCCTCGTGCAAATGGCCGCTCACGCGGCCGCTGTCGCTTGCCCAGCGGCCGGTGCTCTTGGAGGTGGTGTCGATGGCACCGCACGGGCCGCCTTTGGCCTTTTCGCTTTTCGGCCAGCAGCATCGCATCGAGCGCACCTGGGGTCCGGAGCGCATCCAGACCGGCTGGTGGCGTGGGCGGAGCGTGCGACGCGATTATTACCGCGTGGAGACTATCACCGGCCGCTGGTTCTGGCTTTTCCGCCAGCTCTCCGACGGCCGCTGGTATTTCCACGGGGCGTTTGACTAGAGATTCTGCGCGCGGCCAACAATGAGCCCTTCGACCGCCAAGCAACCGCGGTGGCGGACAGAGCTTGGTGTGAGAGACACAGCCGGGCGGCGGCGCTGGACGGCCTGCCGCCCAACAAGCGGTTCTGCGCCGCGCTGGCCCTTCTGGCGCTCAACGACGCCCTCGATCACGCTGGCATAACGGAGATTGGCAAACTAGAATAGCCCCGCGATGGGCCGGCCGTCGGCGATGGGCATGGGACGGTTGAGCTGGTCGTGAATGATCGTTTCCGGATCGAGGCCCAGCGCGTGATAGACCGTCGCCATCACGTCGTCGGGCGTCTTGGGATCGCTCAGGGCATACGCGCCCGTCTTGTCGGAGCTGCCCACCAACACGCCGCCGCGAATGCCGCCGCCCGCCATGAGCACCGTCTGGCAGGGCGGCCAGTGATCGCGGCCGGCGTCCTTGTTCACCTTGGGCGTGCGGCCGAAGTCGCCCGTCCACAGGATGAGCGTCTCGTCCAGCAGGCCCCGCTGAGCCAGGTCTTCGATCACGGCCGACAGTGCCAGGTCGGTCTGCGGCAGCCGGCTGCCCTTGAGGGTTTTGAAGTTGTCTTTGTGCGTGTCCCAACCGCCGATGCCCGCCGAATAGTAGACGGTGACGAACCGCACGCCCGCCTCCACCAGGCGCCGGGCCAAGAGCACGCTCTGGCCGTATTGATTGCGGCCGTAACGCTCGCGAACGCCGGCCGGCTCGTCGGCAATGGCCAATGCCTGCCGCGTGGCCGGCGACGTCAGCAGATCGACCGCCCGCTGCTGATAGGCGTCCATGTCGCGCACCGCCGCGAGCTTTTCGCTCAGCTTGGCCGTGGCCGCAAGCCGCGACAGGATGCCGCGGCGGTCTCGCAGCCGCTCGACCGACACGCCGTCGGGCAAGGCGAGCTGCTCGACGTTGAACTTGGGGTCGTCGGGGTTCTGCGTGATGAAGAGCGGGTCGTGCAGCTTGCCCAAGAAGCCCGCGAACTCGCCCGGCGTGCGGAAAGGCCCGTCGGCGATCATCGTCGGCAGCGAGACGGCGGTCGGCGCCAGGTGTACGTCGCGCCGCAACGAGTCGATCACCGCCCCCGGACAGGGAAAGTCGGTCGCGGCGGCGTTCGAGGTGACGATGTCGATCAGCGGCCGTCTGCCAGTCAGCGAGTAATAAGCGCCGGAGTTATGGCTTCCGCGGTCGTGATGGACGCTGCGGACGAGCGCGAATTTGTCGGCCAGCGCGGCTAGCTTGGGCAGATGCTCGCCGATGACGAGCTGCGGATTTCGCGTGGCGATGACGCCGAACTCGCCGCGGATTTCGGCCGGCGCCCGGGGCTTGGGGTCGAACGTCTCGAACTGGCTGGGGCCGCCGAACTGAAACAGCAGGATACAGCTTCGGGCCGGCGGCTTGCGATGGGTTGCGGCCGCTTCTGCCTGGAGTAGACGTGGTAGCGACAGCCCGCCGACACCGAGAGCGCCAAAAGCGAGCGCCGCACGGCGGCTGCAGTGGGTTTGTTGGAAATCGCGGCAGGCCATTCGTGTTTGACCGCAGGCAGGAGGTTGCGTCGACTTGTTATTTTCGCAGGGCTGGAGAAGAGTACAAGGCCGGGCGATTCGTCGCGCGTAGGGTGGGCCGGCGCTCGCAAGCTCGCTGGTCCCACCCTACGCTTTGTCGAAGGTCGTTGCATCCGCTGCAAGCGGCACAATCCGTCCGGCAGTTCGCCGTTTGCGGTGCGGCGGACCGGTCGCGGATAAGAAAACATTCATCCGCGTGGCGAGCGAGGTAAGGTTGTCAGGAACCATCCATTTTCAGGAGCCGGTCATGCCGCAAATCCTTGAATTGCCGCCCGAACAACAGTTTGTCGACCGCCGCAACTATGAGCGGGCGGAGGGCGCGCCGAGCCGCGAGCGCCGCCAGTTCGCCGATAGCTACGAAGGTCTGTCGCCGCCCGCACAAGAGCTGGCGGTGGCCATCGACTCGTACAAGCTGGCGCATCGCCGCCGGTTCATCACCTACGAAGAAATGCTCAATGTGGTGACCTCGCTGGGCTACCGCAAGTAGTCCCTTCGCTTACAATGCCGGGATGTCCGCTCCTGTGAAAACGCCGGCGGAAATCCTCGCCACGCCGGTCCAATTCTTGAAGGGCGTCGGCCCGCAACGCGCCGAGCTGCTCGAGCGCCTGGGCCTGCGCACCGCCCGCGACGTGGTCTTCTTCTTTCCCCGCGACTACCAAGACCTGACCCAGCTCGATCGCGTCGCCGATCTGGTCGAAGGAAACCTCACGCGGCTGCGCGGCAAGGTGGAAGAGGTCGATCAGCGCGTGAGTAATTCGGGCAACATCCTGCTGGGCGTGCTGCTGGCCGCCGAGCAGGGTCGCGTGCGGCTGTTGTGGTACAACTCGCCCTTCCGACGTGAGCGGTTCGGCCTCGGCGAAGAGTTGCTGGTTACCGGCAAACCAAAGATGAACGGCGGCATCTGGGAGTTCACCCATCCGCAAGTCCAATCGATCGACGTGGAAGAGCAAGGGCCGGCCGCGGTGCTGCTGCCCGTGTATCCGCTCACCGAGGGACTCACGCAGGGGCAGATGCGTAAGGTCGCCGCCAGCGTCCTGGAGACCTGCCTCGCTTCGCTCGACGAAGTGTTTCCGGCGAGTTACCTTGCGTCGCGCGACCTGCAGCCGGTGCGTGAAGCCATTCGACTCATTCACGCTCCGCGCGATCGGGCGGAGCTGGAAAAAGCCCGCCGGCGGTTGATCTATCAAGAACTGTTGGTGTTGCAGCTTGCCCTGGCGATGAAGCACGACGAGCAGCACTCTCGCCGCAACGCTCCGCCGCTGGAGGCCACGGCCAAGATCGACGCCCGCATCCGGCGGTTGTTTCCCTTCGAGTTGACCGGGGCCCAGAACCAAGCGATCGCCGAAGTGAATGCCGACATGGCCCGCCCGCACCCCATGAACCGCCTGTTGCAAGGCGACGTGGGCAGCGGCAAGACGGTGGTGGCGGTATATGCCATGTTGCTGGCCGTGGCCCACGGCTATCAGGCGGTGCTGATGGCGCCCACGGAAGTGCTCGCCCGGCAGCACGCCGCCACGCTGGAGCGCACGCTCGCCGCCAGTCATGTCGAGTGGCGCCTGCTGAGCGGCGGAATCAGCGCGTCGCAACGGACGGAGCTGCTGGACAAGCTGGCGACCGGCGAAGTCCACGTGGTGATCGGCACGCAGGCGATCTTGCAACCCGACGTCCGCTTTGCCCGGCTGGGGTTGGTGGTCATCGACGAGCAGCACAAGTTCGGCGTGCGGCAGCGGGCCAGCCTGAAGCAGGCCGGTCTCGATCCGCACTATCTGGTGATGACGGCCACGCCGATTCCGCGGACCGTGGCCATGACGTTGTTCGGCGATCTCGACGTCTCGACGTTGCGCGAGGCCCCGCCCGGCCGGCAAGCCGTCCATACGTATCTGGTGGGCCAGGAGCAGCGGGAGAAATGGTGGGACTTCTTCGGCCGCAAGCTGCGCGACGGCAAGCAGGGCTATGTGGTGACGCCGCTCATCGACGAGTCGTCGGAAGCCGACGTGGCCAGTCTGGAACAGGCGTTCGAATCGCTGGCCCACGGGCCACTGGAGGCGTTCCGCCTCGGCCTGCTGCACGGGCGAATGAGCTCGTCGGAAAAGGAAGAGACCATGCAGGCCTTCCGTCGCGGCGACATTCAGGCGCTGGTCACGACGACGGTCGTCGAAGTGGGCATCGACGTGCCGAACGCCACGTTGATGACGGTTTACAGCGGCGAGCGGTTCGGTCTTTCGCAGCTTCACCAGTTGCGGGGCCGCGTGAGCCGCGGCGTGCAGCCCGGCTACTGTGCGGTGCTCACCGACGTCGAAGCGGCCGAGGCCCGCCAGCGGCTGGAGGCGTTCGCGGCGACCAGCGACGGTTTTCAACTGGCGGAAATCGACTTCGAGCTGCGCGGGCCGGGCGATCTGTTGGGAACGCGTCAGCACGGGCTGCCGCCGTTGCGGATCGCGAACCTGGCGCGCGATGGGGCGGTGATCGAGGAGGCACGCCGCGACGCTCAGCAATTGGTCGCGGCGACGACCTTGAGCCAGCCGGAGTTCGCCCAACTGCGGCATCGGGTGCTGCAGCGTTACGGCCGCGTGCTGGAGCTGGGCGACGTGGGATGAGGCGGTCCATCGCGCGAAACCGTGTACTGTGACGACAATCAGGTGCCGTCATGTTGAGTGCGCACCTACGCTTTGAGCTTCATCAAGAACGAGGCGAGGGTTTTTCCGAGTCCTTCGATGCGCGCCTGCTGCTTGGGATCTATCAGCGACCCGTCAGGCTGGATCGCCTCGCGTGCCTTGGCCACGGCGACCTGGTCTGGCAGGACGATGACGCCGATGCGCACTGGTTCACGCCAAATCGAACAGCATCACTTCCGCCCCTTGCTCGGCAACGACGGTGAGGCGACGTTCGTCGCCGATCGCCGCCCCGTCGCTCGTCTCCAAGAGCGCCCCGTTTACCTTGACCCGACCATGCAGGACTTGGAGCCATGCGTGACGCCCAACTTGAATGTCGTGGCTCACCGATTCGCCGGCGTTCAGCGACGACAGATAGAGCCGTGCGTCTTGACGAATCGTGAGCGAACGATCGGCACCTTCGGGCGAAGCCACCAGCCGAAGCCGGCCCCGTCGCTCGTCTTCGCTGAACGCACGCTGGTCGTAGGATGGCGGCAAACCTTCTCGCTCAGGCAGCAGCCAAATCTGGTAGAGATGCACGGCTTCATCGGCCGAGGGATTGAACTCGCTGTGCCGCACTCCGGTTCCGGCGGACATGTGCTGCAAATCGCCCGGCCTGATGATCGAACCGTTCCCCAAGCTGTCCTTGTGTTCCAAGGCACCTGCGAGGACGTAGGTGAGGATCTCCATGTCCCGATGGCCGTGCATTCCAAAGCCCTTGCCTGGCTGCAGCCGGTCCTCGTTAATGACCCGGAGCGAACGAAAAGCCATCTGGGCCGGGTCGTAGTAATCGCCGAAGGAGAAGGTGTGGTAGGTATCGAGCCAGCCGTGGTTGAAGTGGCCTCGATCTTTCGCTTTGAGTGTAACGATCATGTTCGACCTTCCATTATTCAAATAAATGGATCGGCACGCCGCTTCGCCACCTGGCAACTGGTAACGGTTATTAGTTGACGCTCCGGGCGGCACGCCGTCAACTGTGAACGGTTCACAGTTGGTGGCGCCGACGACTTGGCCCGTTCGTCAGGGAAGAGAGATGAGGGATGAAGGATGAGGGATCGAGAATGGCGGCGGATTTGCCTTCGTCCAGTGCCCGGTAGAGCTTCTGGGCGCGGGCGGTTCCTCCACGAATTGCGGCATCCCCTAGGATAGTACGCGAGAGCGGCACCCCAAGCAACGCAGCCAGCGCTAGGCGGCCGCCAATCGCGTCGCCGAGGGCGATGCGCGGTTGCCGAAAAGGGCCGCCACAAAAGCGTCGGGCGAGTGACGCTCGCGCCAATACGGCCGATGGGCCTGGGCCGCCGCGCGATAGGACGCAAAATGATCGAGCACCCGCTTCACGGCGGCCACAAAGGAGTCGAAATCGTCGAACGTCTCGCCGCCCCGCGGCGGTAACTGGTCGGCCATCCACGTGCCGGCCGGCACCACCGGCGGCGCGCCCAGGGCCAACGCCTCGGCCAGCACGCCCGACGTGCAGGCCCGATAACGCCCGTTGAGATACGGCAGCAACACCACGTCGGCCTGCGACACCATGCGATAGTATTCGACCGGCGACAACGGCGCCTCGGCCGCGAAAAGCTGCACCTCGCCCGCCGAAAGGAGTCTCAGCCGCTCCAGGGCTTTGATGCTTTGCGGGTTGTACTGCGGCTGGCTGACGTTGGCCTGAATCAACAGCCGGGCACGACCCGGTGCCAGATAGTCGTCGCGCAACGCCTCGGCCAGGTCGGGCAGCCAGGGAAAACCCTTTTCGTCGCGCGCCTCGCCAAAATAGCCCAGCCGCACCGGACCGGAAGGCGGTCGAGGCACCGGCGAAATCAGCTCCGCCCGGAAGGGAATCGGCAGCACGTCGAACCGCGCTCCCGAAATCGTCTCGTAGTCGCGGGCCAGCGTCGCGGAGTCGGTGTAGAACTTGATGCGCCGGCTGGCGCCCCAGTGGCTGTAGAGCGAAAAGAACATCCGCCGCACGCGGACGGCGGGCGAAGGCGTCGAAGCCTCGGCGGCCGGATCGCCCTCGAACAGGCCGTTGAGAAACTCCAGGTGAAAGGTCGGAGCATGGTCGCCCAACAACTCGATGGCCAGCCCGGCGGCCGCCGCGTCGCGCGGATGGGCCGTGCCCATCAGCACGTGGTCGTCGCGGCCGGCGCCCGCCGTGGCCAAGAACCTCAACAGATCACGCTGGAAGCAGAGCATCTGTTCGACCTCGATCCCGAAGCCCGTCGGCACCAGCGACCGGACGGCCTGCACGATCTTCGCCCGCTGCCGGCGATCGCGCAGCCGCCGCGAAGTTTCGGGCAAGGGCCGGGCCTGGTTCACCACTTCGTCGTCGGCGACGACCCAACGCCGCAGGATGTCTTGCCAGGCGGCGTAAACCTCGGCGTAATGACGCGGGTGCGCCCAGCGCGGCATGCCGCAGTAACCGACGATCCGCCCCAAGTCGTAGATCGCCGGCGGCAGCGCGTAGTAGGCGGTCCGCTCGGCCATCCAGGCCAGGTTCAAGCAAGCCTGCCCGGCCTTCGCGCCAACGCGGCCCAGGGCGCTCGTCGCGTCGAGGCCGAAGGGATCGTCGGCCGGGCGGTGGCCGAGCGGGCAATCGGTGAAGAACAGCGGATAGCTCTCCAGCCAGGTGGGCAGAATCTCGGTGCGGCAATGGACGTGGGTGGCCAGCACTGGGTGCCAGCCCGCACGCCGGGCGGCTTCGGCCAGCGAGACCGAGGTCTCGAAGTAGTGACCCAAATGGTCTCGCAAATTCGGGCTGACGATCAGCAGCTTGCCGGCGGTAGGCATGGGGAATCCAAAATCCAAAATCCAAAATGGCTACGCGGCCTTGGCGGGCGAATAATGCTTGTGGTAGGCGGCCACGATCTTGCCGGCGGGGCCGTCGGCATGCACCTGCCCGTGGTCGAACCACAGCACGCGGTTGCAAATCTTGGCAATCGAGCCCAGGTCGTGGCTCACCATGACAATGATCTTGGCCTTCGACATCATCTCCTCCATCCGGCAACGCGCCTTGTCGCGAAACGACATGTCGCCCACCGACAGCACCTCGTCGACCAGCAGGATTTCGGGTTCGATGGCGGTGGCGATCGAGAAGGCCAGCCGCACCGACATGCCGGCCGAGTAATAGCGGACCGGCATGTTCAAAAAGTCGCCCAGTTCGCTGAAGTCGGCAATCGCTTGCACCTTGCCGCGAATGCTCTTGGGCGTCTCGCCCTGCAAATAGCTGCGATAGCCGATGTTCTCCCAGCCGGTGGCGTCGCCTTCGAAGCCCAAGGCGATGTCAAACAGCGAGCTGATGCGGCCCGCGACGTTGCGCACGCCGCTGGTCGGCGGATAGATGCCGGCCAACAGCTTGAGCACGGTGCTCTTGCCGGCGCCGTTGTGCCCGATGATGCCGACGCGCTCGCCGTCGCGGATCGACAGGTTGACCTCGCGCAGGGCGTGTACCTGCATTCGCGGGCTGGCCGACTTGCGGAACATGCCTCGCACGACGAACTCCTTGAGCGTCAGTCCGGTGTCTTGCCGCACGTTGAAGGTCAAATTGACTTTGTCGAGTTCGATTCGGGCCATAGGCGGAGTTGGATTTCAGTAGGATGAGAGAGTTGCGGATACTAGCCGTCTGCGTTGGATGCTGCCAGCCCGATGTGGGTCGTAGGGTGGGCCGGCGTTCGCAAGTTCGCTGGCCCCACCCTGCCTGTTCTTCTCCGTTTAGCACGTATTACGCCGCCTGCCTGCCAAGTGCTTCGCGGGCTTCGCTGACCGCCTCGGCATAGAGCGAGGCCACGCGTTGCCAATTGTGGATTTCGGCCACGTAACACACGGCCGCGCGGCCCATCTCGCGCCGCCGCTGAGTCTGGTCGAGCAGGCTGCGAAGTGCGTTCTCCAGCGAGCGGTCGGCCGGCGCCAGCGCACCAATCTTGTACACCACATTATCGGGATAGCTGGCGAACGTATCGACGTCGGTCACAATCGTGGGCACGCCGGCGCTGAGCAGGCTCAGCAGCGCTCCCGACGTTTCGCCGCGGGTCGGCGGACGACGAAGGTTCATGGCCACATCGGTGATCGACATCAGGTCGAGAAACGTCTCGATCGGCGCGTGGCCGAAGAACCGCACGCGGTTGCCCAGGCCCAACCGCTCGACGGCGGCCGGCTCGCGACCCTCGTTCATGTCGCCGCCCGCGAAGATCAGCCGAGCGGAGGGAAACTCGCGGCTCAGAGCCGCCAAGGCCTCGATGGCTTCGGCGTGATACTTGGCCCCGTTCAATAGGCCGAAGCAGCTCAAGATCAGATCGTCGTCAGCAAAGCCGAAGCGATGCCGCAAGGCCCGCTTTTCGTCGGGCGACGCGACCGTCACCGACGCCCCATGCGGGATGACTCGCACGCGCGAGGCGATCTGCGGATGAGCACGTGCGATCTGCTCCGCGCCCCAGCGATCGTGAACCACCAGCACGGCGGCGGCTTCGAGCACGCGCCGGTTGAAGGTCAGTCCGCGGCGAACGCAGGCTTGCACGATGCCGCCCGGCTCCGCCCGCCACGCCTCGGCGTTCGAGCGATATTCGTGGCCCAATTCGGCCGATTCGAAGGCGATTTCCCCGGCGATGAAATCGTCGGGCACGCCGGCGCGCAGGGCATAGCCGAAATGGAATTCGGGCAAGGCATAATCGTGCAGCACGACCACGCCCCGCTGCTTGAGCAGCATGTCGTAAAGATAGGCGCAGTAGTGGGTGTTCGCCATCTGGTAGACGATGCCCGCATAGTCGCTCGCGCGGCGAAAACGGTCGAACAGCCGATGATCGCGGCAGGCGAAATCGGCGTTCGAGAGGCTCAACTGCGGCAGATACTCGTGATCGTGATAGAGGTCGATCCAGTAGTGCCGTGCCAGGGCGGCGAGCAAGCGTTCCGAATAGTCGGAGATGCCCGTGCGTTGCGGGAGCAAGGGCGAGAAAAAAGCCAGAGTCGGACGTTGCGGGTGTTTTGGCAGTGCATCGGAAGTAGAGCGTAGGGTGGGACCAGCGAGCTTGCGAGCGCCGGCCCACCACGAGCGCCGATGGTGGGCCGGCGCTCGCAAGCGCGCTGGTCCCACCCTACACCGGCCATCGTCCAGCGCTTCCATGGCACGATCGGCGGCGGCAGCCAGCGAAAAACGGCTGGCGACCAGCGGCGCTCGAAGGCGGAGGCTGGCCTGCATCGTTTCGTCGCAGAGCAATTGGTCCAACTTGGCTGCCAGATCGGCGGGCTGATCGACGTCGGCCAACAGGGCTGCCTCGGCGGCCATCTCCGCGTGCCAGGAACGCCGGTCGACGATGATTGCCGCTCCGCATGGCAAAGCATCGAGCAGCGCCAAGCCCGAACCTTCGTGCGGCGAGACATCGACGAATGCTTCGCAGTGCTGATAAAGCTGCCGCATGTCATCGAGTTCGCCGTCGATCAACAGCATGCGGCCGCTACGGCCTTGCCGGGCGAATTCGGCCTGCCACGCCGCTTGGCGCTCGCCGGGCAAACGGCATGCAATCACGAACTGGAAGCGGTCGGCAACCGCGGCCGGAAGTCGCGTGACGGCGGCCGAGAACACTTGCACGCTGCGGTCCTCGTGGTCGCCGGCCTGGAAGAGCACGAACGGATTGCGGATCCGGAGCGAATCAAGGGCCGCTGGCGACTCTGCGCTGATTGGCTCGCGGAGTTCGAGCGCAGAAGACGCGGCAGGTCCGATGGTCGCCACTCGCCGTTCATCGATGCCGAACGAACGGATCAGGTCGCGTCGCGTCGCTTCGGAAACGGTCAAGAGAAGGTCATACCGCGGCAGTGTCTGCAGCGCCCGCTGATACCGCTGCGAACGGCCGGGATGCTGGACGAAACGATCGGCCACCAGGGCCGGCGCGAGATCGTACACCAGGCCGGCGAGACGAACGCCGTCGATCGGTGCGCTGGGCGGGGCGTAGGCGTCGAGGCAATCGAGCGTCGATGTGGTCAACCACAGGTCGAGTTTGTCATTCGATTGTTCGAGGGCAAGCTGACCGTTCGCAATGTCGCCACGAGAAATGTGTGTCGCCACGCTGCGGAGTTGAACGGAAGTCGCTCCGCACCACGAATCGGCTCCGTCCAGGGCTTCGTGAAAATAAAGAAACCACTCGTGTTCGCTGAACCGCGTAGTGAGCTGTTGTACGATCCCCAGCACATAACGGCCCACGGCCGAATGCGGACGGCGCTGGACGGCAATCATGTCGATTCCGATTCTCATGCCGCGGCCCCCCGATCGGTGTCGGCAACCGACCTCGGCGACAGGCGTAGGGTGGGACCAGCGAGCTTGCGAGCGCCGGCCCACCAAGGGCGACGTCGTTTACGGTGGGCCTGCGCTCGCAAGCTCGCTGGTCCCACCCTACGTCTTTCGAAAACCATCAAGCGTGTCAGGCGTTCACGGACGGCCAACTTGCCGCGTGCCGCCAAGGTATCAAACCAATTGCTTTGTCGCGGCAGCCGGGCGGTCGTCTGCAAGGCATCGAGGCAGCGTTGGGCGACCGCCGGCCAAGTGAACCGACCGGCCTGTTCGAGACCGCGAACGCGGAATTCGTCCGCCAGCCGCCGGTCGTCGAGCATCGCAGCAATCTTGTTCGCGAGATCCTGGGCGTCGTCCACGTCGGCCAATAGCCCGGCGTCGCCGACGACCTCAATCTGCGACGAATTGCGGCCGGCCACCACAGGCGTACCGCACTGCATGGCTTCCACCAGCGGCAGCCCGAAGCCTTCGTAGCGCGATGGGAAGACGAAGGCAGCCGCATGTTGATAAAGCGTGCGAAGCCCTGCGTCGTCGAGCGACTCGGTAAGCACAATCCGTTGGCCAATGGCCGAGCGAGCGATTACGTCGCGCGCCCGTCCTGCGTCGTCGTCATTGCTCGGTGCGCACGTGACGACGAATTGATGAGAAGCGATAAGGCGCGCGGGGAGCCGCTCGAACGCCGTCAACAAGCCCGACAGGTTCTTGCGGTAGTCGAGGGCCGTCAGGGCATAAACGAAGGGCCGCTCGATTCTCTGCTCGGCCAACCATCGGGCTGCGCGATTATCGGCCGAGTGTGTGTCGGCCGGGCAGAAAAAGCCTGCGTCGCTGCCGGCGCCGATGTTGACGACACGATCGGGCGAGACACGCAGCAGTTCGATGACATCGCGCCGCCCCGATTCGGAGATCGTGAGGAGCGCGTCGTAATTTCTTAAGGCGGCCCGTGCCCGGCGATACGATTGGGCGATGCCCGGATGGTGAAGATATTCGTCCGGAAACCGCCAGGGAATCAGGTCGTAGACGATGGCCGCCAGTCGCGGGCCGCGCCGCGACGGGAAAGGAGGCAGGTAACCGTGAAAATTCTCCAACGGGCACGTGAACAACAGCACGTCGAGCTCGTCGCGGTTTTCGCTGGCCAGTTGGTGGGCGGCGGCGTGCAAGCTGCCGCTGGTGGGCAACGTGCGCACCGTAACGTGCGGGCCGACGAGGTCGGCGGTTTGCGGCAGGCCCTCGTAGTAGTAGAGAAAGAACTCGTGCTTCGATGCAAGCGACAGTTCGCCGACGAGGCCGCGCGCGTAGCGGCCGGTGCCGCGAGTGCGACCCGCCGATTGGTCCGCCAGCATGTCGACGCCGATTTTCATCGATGGTGTCCGTGATCCGTGTAGGGTGGGACCAGCGAGCTTGCGAGCGCCGGCCCACCGCAAACGACGTCGCTTACGGTGGGCCGGCGCTCGCAAGCTCGCTGGTTCCACCCTACAGGTAAAAGATCAAGCGGCGTTGCAAGCGCACGAGCATCAGCACGGCCAGGGCGAACGCCACGGCGGTGATCGCCCCTACGCAGGTCCATGCCCGCAGCGTGGGAAAATTGCCGTTGAGCACCGGCTGACGCACCAGGTCGAGCAGGATGGCCGCCGGGTTATAGTCGGTGAGCCAAGCCAGGCCGCGTTCCTTCATTTGTTCGGGCGGAATGAAAATCGGCGTGGCGTAAAACATGATCTGCAGGCCGATGTCGAGCAGGTGTTTCATGTCGGCGAACCGCACGTGCGCGAAACCCGCCATGACGGCCAGCGACCAGCCGAGCACGATGAAGATCGCCAATGTCGGCACCAGTGAGGTGATGGCCGCCAGGTTGCCGAAGCCCTTGAACCACCAGGTGAGCATCAGCACGACGATGAGTGCCAGCCCGAAGTGAAAGGCCGCGCCCAACACCGTGCGCAAGGGATAGATGGCCAGCGGCGCGGGATGCTGGCGGATGTACGACTCACCGTTGAAGAACGTGTCGCAGCCTTGCGTGACGGTCGACGACAAATAGTTCCAGGTGGTGAGGCCCGACAAAAGGAACGGCCCATAGTTGGCCACCTCCATGTCGAACAGCTTGTGAAACACGATGCAGATGACCGTGGTCATGGCGATGGGGTGCAAAAGCGACCAGCCCAGGCCGAGCACCGAGCGGCGATACCGGGTGCGCAGGTCTTTCTTCACCAGCGACAGCCAGAAGTAGCGGCAGCGCCAGATGGCGGCGGTGTATTCCACGGCGGCAAGATTCGATTTCATGGAGTTGTTCTCAAGGTAAGCGCTCTGCCCCAGCCACCGCGGTTTGTTGTCCATAAACAAGATCCCCAATGTTTTCATGCCGCCTTGCGGCTCGGTACGGGAGTAGCCTGCAGGCGAGCACATGCCGCGGCCAGGGCGGGCGCGGCATGCACCGAATCCAATGCGGACGACAGACGCCGCCAAACTTGCTCGGCACTCGCCAGGTCGGACATTCGCTGGCGGCCGCACTCGGCCATCGACTGGTATCGGGTGGGATCACGCCGCACGGCTTCGTAGCTCAAGCGCAACTGCTCGACGAGGTCGCGCCGCCGGACCGTTTGCCAGGTCGTGCCGCGGCGTTGCGTCGGGTCCCACTGCCAATGAGTCCGCTCCGCGTGCGACGGCACCACGAAGGCCACGCGATCGTCGACATACTCCGCCATCGCCGTGTGTGCCGGAGCAATGCCGGGCCGTCCGGCTGCCAGGGCATCCTGCAACGGCAAGCAAGCCCCTTCGGCGTGCGAGGCGTTGAGATAGTAGGTGCTGGCACGGGCGATTTCGATCATCTGCTCGTCGGACAAGTAGGCGCCGACGATCACGACTTTTGCCCGATGGCGGATTCTCAACCGCCGGTAAAAGTGCAAGACATTGTGCAGCGCTTCCTGCCGCATCCGCTGGCTGACCGCCAGCTTGACGACCAGCGTGGCGTCTTCGTCGCCCAAGGCCCGCAAAAAGGCGTCGATGATGCCGCGCCAGTTCTTGCGAATATCGAACGGGTTGAGAATGGTGCTATACACGACGCCCGAAAGGTCGATGCGGTCGCTGGTGGCGAACGGAATGGGGAACAGGTCGGCCGCGGTGAGCGTGACGGGCGGCGGCTCTTTGCCGATCATGGCATGGCTTCTCGAGGCCAGGCGGCGGTGCAACGCCTTCGGAAGCAAGGGGCGCACCCCGCGGCGATAGGCGATGCGGCACTGCTCGCGGACCTTGACGCCAGCCCGTTGGGCCGCACGCCGGGCGATCTGCCCCAACCGCGGCGCCGGCACCGCTTGCGGCAGCACATAGCACGGGCAGTCGAGCACGACCCGCTGCCGCGGCTCCCAAGGCGGCACGCGGAAGTAGTCGTCGGCGATCGGCACGGACACGACTTCCAGCGGTGTTTTCACCCCGGCCCGCACAAAGGAATCGCGCGTGAACTCGCAGGCCGTCAGAATCAGATCGAGGCAATCGGCCATCCGCAGCCAATTGTTCCGCGGATTGCCGGCCACGTCGTAGCTGGGGATGTCGGGGTATTCCCAGAACGGAAACGCCACGTTGGCGGCGCCTTCGGTCAACTGCAGGTATTGCAGCGGCAGAAAGCTGATGTGAACGGCCGTCTGTCCGGCATCCCGCGCAGCGGCGACCGCCTCGTGTACGCGGGCCGGCGATTGCGAAACCTCTTCGACGCTGCCCCAGCGCTGGAGCAAGGGGAGGAAGGCCCGTTGCACGAAGAAGTACGAATAGCAGTCGTCGCCGCAGCGATCGGCGACTTCGCCGGCGCTGAGCGACGACGTGGTGAACAGCGCCCGTTGGGCGGTTGATGGAGTGCTGAGATCGCTTGGCATCATGGCGTCGTGATTTGTATCGTGTAAGGTGGGACCAGCGAGCTTGCGAGCGCCGGCCCACCATGTTTCAAGGCGATAGACGTTGGGCGTTGGGAATCCGATGCTTTATTTCCACGTAACGCCTAACGCCTATCGCCCAGCGCTTCTCTCAATGGTGGGCCGGCGCTCGCAAGCTCGCTGGTCCCACCCCACATCATGCAATTTCCATTACCCGGCTTGTCCCAACTGCCCGAGCGCCGTTGTGGCGGCCAACGTTTCCGTCACGGGCAGACGCACCACGCTCCGTCCGTCGTCATCCTCGTCCAGCGGGGCCTGGTCCAATAACCCGCTCACATGGTCCTCCAGCGCGGCGAGCCGGCGGGCCAGCGCCACATGGTCCCATTGAAAACCTTCTTGCTTGTCGAGCCGCGCGGTCAGGTTCTCGTTCAGCTCGCGCATGGCATGCGCGAGCGCGGCAAACTGCGTGATCTCGTCGGCATACCGCTCCGAAATCCGCCGCGCCAACCGCCTCTCGAATCGGCGGCCAAGGGCTTTGCCAACGCGGACCGGTCCCCGCACGATCGTTCCCACCAGGCGACGAAGCATCGACGTTAATCCCTTATGAGAGGTTTGCTCCAACACATTCCAGTGCATCAGGCCGCCTCCGCGAGGCAGTCGTTCTCTTGCACCCAAGCTTGCGTCAGCTTTTCGGCCAACAAAGCAAGACGATAGGCCTCATCGGCGCTGCCGCCGGCCCGGTCCGGGCGAGTCGTGGCCCGCTCGAGCGCCGACTCGATGTCGGGCAACAGTCGGTCGAGACGGAAGTCGCGCCAAACGACCGTGCTGGCACGCCGCCCGATCGGCTTCAGGTCTCTGCGGCCGTCGAGCACGTCGGCCAGGGCGGCGGCAAAGGCCTCGGCCGTGCGCGCCGCCTTCAGGCAGTGGACGCGGTCGACGAACCACTCGCCGATGCCGCAGCTCTCGCTCATCAGCATCACCGTGCCGTAGGCGGCCGCTTCCAGCGGCGCGCAGCCAAACGGCTCGCGCTTCCACGTGGGAAAGGCAAACAGGTCGTATTCATGCCGCGCGTAGCGGCCCACCAGTTCTTCTTGCGGGCACAGACCCTTGAATCGCACGAGGTCTTCCACGCCCAGCTCGCACGGCAACGGCGCCACGGAGGGATCGGTCACCTTGCCATATAGATCGATATGGAAGTTTTCGTAGCCGCGGGCGCGGAGCAGGGCGGCGGCTTCGACCAGCAGGTGAATGCCCTTGTGGCGGCCCATCTGACCCGACGAAACGATGCGCAGCGTTTCGCCGCGGCGATAGTAACGCTGCCGCGGCGGCGGCTGACGGCCGAGCACCCAGTTCGGCGAGATTTCGATCTCGCCGTTGAGCTTCACTCCCGCCGCTTCGATTTCTTGCACCACCCGCTCGCTGACGGGCATGAAATGGCCGCGGACGTAGCGGCCGAATTCGGCAGCCAGCACGCTCAGCACATCCTCGTGCAGGCTGCACAGCATTCGCGGCACGCAGTCGCCCAGATACCAGACCCAGGGAACGTCGAGGTATTGCAAGCAGCCGACCAGCCCCAGGCCGCCGGTGCCAAACAGGTTCCAAAGATAGACCACGTCGGGCTGAAACCGCCGAAGCCGCTCGAGCAGCACGTGGACGTTGTGCGAGCTGACGAACACGGCCCGCGCCGCGGTCAGCTTGCGCGTCACCGGCCGATTGTGCAGTACGCCGAAGGCATCGTAGCAATTCACCAGTTCCAGCTCTCGCGCCACGTGCTCGACCGCGGGGCAGGGCGTGCGGGGACTCGTCGTCAGCACCTGCACGTCGTGCCCACGAGCGAGCAGGCCGTCGACCACCTGCCGGCAGCAGAGCTCATAGCCGCCGATGAAGTCGGGTGGATAAAGGTTGCTGATCGCGAGAATCTTCACGCGGCGGCCCTCCGCGTGGCGGCGATCAGTCGGTGGTAGATTTCATACAAGCGCACGCCGGCGGTGGCTCGGGAGGATGGCCTTCCTAGGCCGTCTCGTTTGGCACCGGACGGCCTAGGAAGGCCATCCTCCAGTGCCAGGCAGTGATTCGCAGGCCAGGGCGCGGGCACGCCGAGCTGGCGGATGTCGGTCTCGCAAACAACCAGCTCGACCGGCTTCGACGTACTGATCGACTCCGCCACCGCACGATCGTGGCACACGACCACGTCGGCCAATTCGATCAGCGACAACTCGCTCGCGAGCCAGTGCCCTTCGAGACCCCACTCGGTCATACACACAGGCTTACGCAGTTGACGAGCGATGAGCAGCGCCACCTCGCAAGAGCGGCTGAATCCGTCGTGCAGATGGACCAGGTCGACGTCGGCAATGACGCGGGACAAATCCCACGAGGTCCGGTCCCAGACCGTCCGGGCGGTTCCAGCCACGGGCAACGTGAGGCGAGCGACTCCGGCACTGATCGGCCGCCGTTCAGGCCCGCTTCCGCAGGAAATCAGCTCGATCGACCAGCCATAGCCCGAAGCGGCCACGACGTGCTGGGCCAGCGTTGCCAAGTGCTCGTGCGCGCGCGACGAACCGGTCGCGTCGTCGCTGTCGAGCAGTCCCAGCCAGGCAATTTTGACCGCCGTATTGGCCATGCATCTCTCTCACGCGGCCTTGCGTTTGCCCGGTGCGTCGTGCTCGCGGCCGAGCAACGCCAAATCCGCATCGACCATCATCGTGACCAGCTCGTGGAAACCGACTTGGGGCTGCCAACCGAGCGCGCGACGGGCCTTGGCCGGATCGGAGAGCAGCAGATCGACTTCGGCCGGCCGATGGAACTTGGCATCGACGACGACATATTTGCGCCAGTTGAGTCCCACGTGCTCGAAGGCCGCCTCGACGAACTCTTCGACGCTGTGCGTCTGTCCGGTGCCGATCACGTAATCGTCGGCCTGCGTTTGTTGCAGCATCAGCCACATGGCACGCACATAGTCGCCGGCGAAGCCCCAGTCGCGGCGGGCCTGCAAGTTGCCCAAGCGCAGCTCTTCGGCCATGCCCAGCTTGATCTTGGCGACGGCGTGCGTGATTTTTCGGGTGACGAACTCCAGTCCGCGGCGCGGCGATTCGTGATTGAACAGGATGCCCGAACAGGCGAACATGCCGTAGCTCTCGCGGTAGTTCATCGTAATGTAATGGCCGTAGACCTTGGCCACGCCGTAAGGGCTGCGCGGATGAAACGGCGTCGTCTCGCGCTGCGGGGTCTCATGCACCTTGCCGTACATCTCGCTGGAGCTGGCCTGGTAAAAGCGGATTTTGGAATTCACCAACCGCACGGCGTCGAGCATGCGCGTGACGCCCAGGCCCGTCACCTCGCCGGTCAATTGCGGCTGCTGCCAGCTTGTGGGCACGAAGCTTTGGGCGGCCAGGTTATAGACTTCGGTGGGCTGCACTTTCGCCAGCAGCGATAGGAGCGATTGCTGGTCGATCAGATCGCCGGGGTGCAGATCGATCTTGCCTTCGAGGTGCTTCACGCGCTCGAAGGTCTCGGTGCTCGAACGGCGAAACATGCCGTGGACGTGATACCCTTTTTCCAGGAGCAGCTCCGCCAGGTAGGAGCCGTCTTGACCGGTGATGCCTGTGATCAGTGCGATGCCTGCCATGAGATTGGAAACCGATCCTAAGGAGAAGAGGTGCGCGCGAGGTGGTGGCCACTTTTTCGGCTGCCGAGGGGACAAGACTTGACCTTGATTCCGGCGGTTTGCTGTTTTGCACGCGTCCAGTGGGTGGCGCGGACGCCCATCATCGGGTGCCGTTCGCCGACGGCCCCCAACCGGCCCAGGCCGAAATCGGAAGGGGAGTCTTCGATCTCGATCACCCACAAGCCGGGACCTTCGTCGAGAGAGAATTCGACGAGTTTCTTGACGGCGGGCAACTCTTCGAGATCGGGCACCGGCGAGATCGGCACGTAATACCAGGGCGGCTGGGCTGCTTCGGTCGAACCGGCAAGGTGCTGATACTTGGCGCTGGCCCAATAACCGGCGACCAGCACCGCCTCGTTGGGACCGCGGCGAGTATCGACGTAGTCCTTCATCCGGCGATAATCGAAGCGATGATAACTGGGCAAGACTTCGGCATCGGCGACCCCCATTTGTGTCAGCAGCAGCGCCGACGCCAGCCATCCCGCCAGCCGCCACGGCCCGCCCCGTCGATGAAGAGCAACGAGCCCGGCCGCATAGAGCAAGAAGACCAACGGCGACAAGGGCAGGGTATGGCGGATGGCTCCGAAGGGATGCGCGCCGGTTCCCGCCAGCAACAAGAAAGCGGCATAGGTGGTTACGGTGAGCATGGCCAAAAGTTGCACGCTTTTTCCACCGCCTTGTGCGTAGGGTGGGACCAGCGAGCTTGCGAGCG